>DASZFX010000557.1:0-5845 GCA_035939375.1 Roseiarcus sp. | reverse complement strand
ATCTTAGAGGGACGGCCATGCGGATCGTGGTGATGGGGACCGGCGGCGTCGGCGGCTATTTCGGCGCCAAACTCGCCGCTGGCGGCGCGGATGTGACATTCGTCGCGCGCGGCGCGCATGGCGAGACGATCCGCCGCGACGGCCTCATCGTGCAAAGCTTTCTGGGCGACTTTCGCGTCCATCCGGCGCGTTGCGTCGCCGACCCTGCCGAGGCCCCGCCGGCGGATGCAGCGCTTTTCTGCATCAAGCTGACCGACACCGAGGCGGCGGCGCGGGCGCTTGAACCGGTCGTCAAGGCCGGCGCCGACGTCTTCACGTTCCAGAACGGCGTTGAAAGCGCCGAAACGCTCGACGCAATTTTCGGCAAGGGCCGCACGGTCAGGGGGGTCGCCTATATTTCTGCGACGCTCGGTGCACATCATTCATCTTGCGCAGGTTCCGCGCCTGGAGTTCGGCGAGATCAATGGCGAGAGAAGCGCGCGCATCGAGGCCTTGCTCGAAGCCTGTCAAGCGGCTGGCGTCGCCGCCGCGGCGGTCGCCGACATCACGCGGGCTCTTTGGCGAAAAATTTCCGCCCTGGCTCCGATCGCATCGATGACGGCGCTGACCCGCGCCCCGATCGGCGCCTTGCGCGCCGAGCCGCGCGCGCGAGGCTTGCTGCAGGCCCTCGTCGAGGAGGCCGTCGCGGTCGGGGCGGCGCATGGCGCCGGCCTCGCGCCCGGCGACGCCGCCTTGATCATGGCCGCGATCGACGGGCTCAGCGAAGGGATGCGCGCTTCGATGGCTTTCGACATCGAAAACGGCAAGCCGCTCGAATCGCCCTATCTGTCGGGGGCGATCGTCAGGTTCGGCGAAAGGCTCGGCGTACCGACGCCGACGCATAAGTTCTTCTCCGACGCGCTCGCGGTTTGGGAGAAGGGCGCAACACGTTAGGAGCGCAACGTTGAGTTCAAATATGATGATGGCGCCGGCGTCGCCCGATGCTCTGCCGCCAAGCCCCCGCAAGGTCTTCGAGGCGGCCCGCGCGCTCGGGCTCGACCTCTCGGTCCATGTCATGGCGCAATCGACGCGGACCGCCGAGGAGGCAGCCGCAGCTTGCGAGTGCCAAGTCGGGCAGATCGTCAAATCGCTGGTCTTTCGCAGCCGTCCAAGCGGCAGGACCCTGTTGTTCCTGGTCGCCGGCGACAAAAGGCTCGATGAAAATCTCGCCGCCGGTCTTATCGGCGAAGGCCTGGAGCGGCCGGACGGGCGTTCAGTACGCGAGGCGACCGGCTTCGCCATCGGCGGCATTCCCCCCTTTGGGCACCAGACGCGCCTGGCGACGATCATGGATGAGGATTTGCTGGCCCATGAAGTGATCTGGGCGGCGGCCGGCGCGCCGACAGCGGTCTTTCCCATCGCGCCTAGCGCTTTGCAGAAAGCGACCGGAGCGCGCGTTGCGAAACTGACGTAACGCCCGCCTTCGCAACAGCACGGCCTCGACAAGTCCCTAGATGCAGCGCCCCCCATCGACCTCCAGCACCACGCCCGTCAAGAAATTCGCTTCGTCCGAAGCAAGGAACAGCGCCGAATTGGCGATGTCCTGCGGCGTCGAAAAACGGCCCAGCGGCACCGTGCCCTTGAAAGCGGCGCGGCGCTCGGGGGTATCCTCGCCGAGAAAGCTCGCCAGCAACGGGGTCTCGCCGGCGACCGGGGCCAGCGCGCAGACCCTGATCTTGTCGGGCGCGAGCTCCACCGCCATCGACTTGGTCATCAAATGCACGGCGCCCTTGGTGGCGTTGTACCAGGTGAGGCCCGGGCGCGGCCTCAAGCCCGCCGTCGAGCCGATATTGATAATCGCGCCGCCGCCCTTCTCGCGCATATGCGGCACGAAGGCGTGCGCCATCAGGAAGATCGATTTCACATTGACCGCAAAAATCCGGTCGAATTCGGCTTCGTCGACCTCCAGCATCGGCCGGTTGCGATAGGTCGTGCCGGCGTTGTTGACGATGACGTCGATGCGGCCGAACGCCTCGATCGCCGCCTTGGCCGCCGCCGTGACCTGATCCTTCTTCGAAACATCGCAGGCAAGCGCCAGCGCCGAGCCGCCAATCTTAACCGCCGCCGCTTCCGCCGCTTCGCCATTGTAGTCAAGTACGGCGACGCGCGCGCCCTCCCTCGCAAAGGTCTCGGCGATCCCCAGGCCAAAGCCCTGCGCGCCGCCGGTGACGATCGCGCCTTTTCCCTGCAATCTCATGGGCTCTCCTTAAGCTGAGATTTCGTCGCTCCCCGGCGCCGCTACAGGGACGGATTAGCAAGGGGGCCGCCCGCTGGCGAATAAAAAAGAGGCCGGGCCTCCGACGCCGGCGGATAGGCCGCGGGCCCTTGAACATGCTAAAACCGTTACAGATATGGGCCCGGTCGGCGCTCCGCCCTCTCCAATTGGACATTTCCATGCGTATCGAAAGCGACATCAAGCTCGATTTCAAGGACGTGCTCATTCGTCCCAAGCGCTCGACGCTGAACTCCCGCAATCAAGTCGACGTCCATCGCACGTTCCGCTTCCTGCACACCGGCGGAGAATGGACCGGCTTTCCGCTGATCGCCGCCAATATGGACGTGACCGGCACGCTCGCCATGGCGCGCGCGCTCGGCCGTTTCGGCGCGATGACGGCGTTGCATAAGCACTATCCCGAAAAGGCGCTTGCCGAATTCTTCGCCAGCGCGGACGGCGCCCACGCCTTCTATTCGATCGGGACGACCGAGGCCGATTTCGCCAAGTTCGCCAAGGTGAAGAAACGCGCTGCGATCAAGCATCTGTGCCTCGACGTCGCCAACGGCTACGCCGAAAAGTTCCTTGATACGGTGAAACGGGCGCGCGACGATAATCCCGACGCGATCATCATGGCGGGCAATGTCGTGACCGGCGATATGACCGAAGCGTTGGTCCTCGCCGGAGCGGACATCGTCAAGATCGGCATCGGTCCGGGCTCGGTCTGCACGACGCGCAAGGTGACCGGCGTCGGCTATCCGCAGCTTTCGGCGATCATCGAATGCGCGGACGCGGCGCATGGCCTCAAGGGCCAGGTCTGCGCCGACGGCGGCTGCACCGCTCCCGGCGACGTCGCCAAGGCGTATGGCGCGGGGGCGGATTTCGTGATGCTCGGGGGGATGCTCGCCGGCCATGACGAATGCGACGGCGAAATTCGCTATGTCGAGCGCAACGGCGAGAAAGTCCCCGTCGGCATGGTCTTCTACGGCATGTCGTCGCAGACCGCGATGAAGAAATACGCCGGCGGCGTCGCCGCCTATCGCGCCTCGGAAGGCAAGGTTGTCGAGACGCCGTACCGCGGCGCGGTCGAAAACACAATGGGAGAAATCCTGGGGGGCGTTCGCTCGATGATGACTTATATCGGCGCAACGCAACTCAAAGAGGTGCCGAAGCGTACGACCTTCGTGCGGGTCACCGCGCAGACGAACGACATTTTCGGAGGATAGGCGCCCGCGCGGATCGCGTAGGCCAAATGCGCCGGCCGGACCGCGACGTCAGGAACGCAACGATGGCGACCTCTCTTGTCTACGACCAACGTCCCGATCCGGTTGTTCGGGGGCTGGTGACGCTCGGCGCGCTTGTCGTTCTCTTTCTTGGAACTCGCATCCCGCTTCCGGGCCTCAGTTCCGATCTCCTGCAGCGGATCTCCGGCGGCGCAGCCCTGGGCCGACTGTCGATCTTCGCACTCGGCGTCGCGCCGGTCATCGCCGCTCTGGCGATCGTCGAGCTGCTGCGAGTATCGATCCCGCCCTTTGGACGCTGGGCGGCGGCGTCCGACAAAGCCGCCCGATTGGACGCTCTCGCGCGGGCCCTCGCGCTGGCTCTGGCGGCGATCCAAGCCAATGGCGTCGCAGAGCTCATCGAGAGAATAGCCGGCTTTGCCGAGGCGCCGGGATGGACGTTCCGGGCCGGGATTGCCGCGACGGCGATCGGCGCGACCGCGCTCCTCATGTGGCTCGGCGATCTCGTCACCCGCAACGGATTCGGCGATGGTCTGCTGATCTTGCTGGCGGCGCCGATCGTCGTTCAATCGCCGTCGTACCTTCCGATCTGGATGGAGCTTAGCCGCACCGGCGCCATCCCCATCAGCCTGCCTGTCGCGGCGGTGATCCTGACGGCTGTCGCCATCGTCCTTCTCATTGCGGCGAGCCTTGCGCACGGCTGGAGCCTGAAACGCTTGACGGGACCGAACCTCGCCGGCGCCCGCTTCGAAATCTGGCCGCCGATTCTCGCGGCGACCGTCTTCGGCCCGCTGGTCGCTCTCGCCGATCATCTATCGCGCGCAGAAACGCTCCCTCGGGCCGTGGTCGCTGCGCTGCATATGGGCGCCCTTGCAGCGCTGATCGCGCTCTTTGCGATCTTGCGCGCCCGCCTCGCCAGCGGCGCCGACCGACCGCCCAATTTGTGGCTCGTGACCTTCAGCGAAATCGTGGTCTGCATCGGCGCCATGGCGTTCGCGTACGTCTACCGGATTTCGAGCGCCAGCAGCGGCTTCTCGATCGTTTTTGTGGTCGCCGCGGCCTTGAGTTGCGTCAGCAGATACGTGCGGCTGTAAGACGGCGCGGCGCGGCGTTTTCCGGCTAGCTCAGCAACGCTTGCGCGCCTTCCCAAAGCTCATTCGCGATTTCCCCCGCCGGGCGCGCCGGCGCCAATGTCGCCGATTGTCCGGCCCAGACCTGCATACGCGCAATGTCGGCATCCTTCGTCGCCGCTTCGCGCATCGCTCGCGTCAAGCCGCGCTGCACCGGATAGGGCGCTGGCTGCGGCGCATCGGGCGCAGCCGCCGCGCGGGCGTAAGCGGTTGCAATGCTGCGCCCGGCGCGGCCCGAAAAGGCGCGCGTGACCAAGGTCTGCTCCGGCGCGCTCGTCGCGATGGCGTCGGCCCAGACCGGCGACAGCTTCGCCTCGGGACTGCGCAAAAAGCCGGTGCCGATCTGGACGGCCGAAGCGCCGAGGATGAGGGCGGCGGCGACGCCGCGCGCATCGGCGACGCCTCCCGCCGCGATAACCGGCGTTTTTACCGCGTCAGCCACCGCCGGGACCAACGAGAACAAGCCGACCATGCCGGCTTCCGCTCTCGCGGCCTCGAAGGCGCCGCGATGACCGCCGGCCTCCATCCCTTGTGCGATGACCGCGTCGGCGCCCGCCGCCTCCGCCGCTTTGGCTTCTGCAACCGTCGTCACGGTTGCGAACCAGCGGATGCCGCGAGCCTTCATCCTTTCGACAAAGGCCGGCGGATAGAGGCCCATGATCGACGAGATGATCGTCGGACCAGCCTCGAGCATCGCCTCGCACTGGGCCGCGAAATCCGGCAGCTCGGCGTCGCCGGCGTCGGGCGCGACTTCAGGACCCCATTCGGCGAGAAATGCGCGCACGGCGTTCTCCCTCGCGCCGTCGCGATGGGGCGGCGGATCGGGGATCCAAAGATTGATCTGGAATCCGCCATTGCCGCCGGCGCGAAGTTCCGAGGCCCAGCTCTTGATCGCCTCAGGCTGCATCAACAGCGCGCCGCACGCGCCGAGCCCACCGGCGTTGGCGATGGCGATAGAGAGAGACGACGGGCATGTCCCCGCCATGGGCGCGAGAAGGATCGGGATACGCAGATCGTAGGCCTTGCAAAAAGCCTCGGCGCGAGCCAAAGCCGGGTGAGACTTCGACGTCAATTGCTAATCCTTCCAACAATGATGCAGCCGTACGGGGCGCCTTCGCTCGCTCAGCCCGTCGTGCATCGCGGTTCTAGCCGTGATTGATGACGATTGTCTTCGCCGCGCAGAATTCGTAGAGGGCCTCGAAACCTTTCTCGCGGCCGTGGCC
>DASZFX010000556.1:0-3185 GCA_035939375.1 Roseiarcus sp. | reverse complement strand
CCGCCTTCCTGGTCGGCTTCGCTCTCGGCCAGATCGTCTACGGCCCGGTTTCCGATAAATATGGCCGCAAGCCCGTGCTCGTTTTCGGCTTCGCGCTCTATGTGATCGGGACCTTCTGCTGCGCTGTCGCTCAATCGATCGACTGGCTCATCGCCGCCCGCATCGCGCAGGCCCTCGGCGGAGCGGCCTCGGTGGTCCTCGCCCGGGCGATCGTGCGCGACCTTCACGAAGGCGCGCGCGCTGCGCGCGAATTGTCGCTGATGGGCGCGATCATGGCGTTGACGCCGACGGTTGCGCCGACTTTCGGCGGATTGTTGCAAGTTGCTTGGGGCTGGCGCGCCAATTTCTTCGCCTCCGCCTTCGTGGTCTTCGCCTTCGCCGCATTCCTCGCTTTCGCCTTGCCCGAGACGATCCGCGCGCGGCGCTTGGAGCCGATTTCGCCCAAGGCGATTCTCCACGGCTTTGGCGTCATCGCAGCCCACCGCGTTTTCCAGATCCACGTTGGCCTGATGGCCCTGACGTACGCCGGCCTTTTCTCTTTTATCTCCGCCTCGTCTTTCGTGCTGCAAGGCGCCTATCGTTTGTCGCCGCTCGCCTATGGCTGGGCCTTTGGCGCTTGCGCGGCGTCGAGCGCGGTCTCGATGCTGGCCGCCGCGCGCCTGGTCTCGCGTCTCGGCGTCGATCGGGTCATCCGCCTCGGCGTCGCAATCTCCGCCGTCGCCGGCGTTGCGCAATTGCTCGCCGCGCTGCTGCTTCCGACTGCGCCGCTCGCGATCATCGTGCCGATGATGCTCTATATGCTCGGCCTTGGTCTGACATTGCCGCAAGCAATGGCCAAAGCCTTGACGCCCTTTCCCGAGCGCGCCGGCGCCGCCTCCTCGCTCGCGGGTTTCATCCAGATGTCGGCGGGCGCGCTTGCCGGCGCTCTGGTCGGCGCGGCGATCGAATCCAGACCGCTTGCGCTGCCGATCGCGCTGGCGCTGGCGGGATTGGCCGCCCTTGCGCTGCTTCTTGCCGCGCGTCCCGCCGCCGCCTGAACGTCAGTCGAATCCCTCGATCGTCGAGAGCATGAGCGCGATATCTTCATCGCGCGACAATCGGTGATCGCCGTCCTTGACAAGCGTCAGCGTCACCGAATCCCCGGCCATGTGTTCGATCAGCGTCATCGCATGAGAAAACGGCACGTCTTCGTCCTGCATGCCTTGCAGGATAGCGACACGGCAATGGGCTCGGATGGCGCCGCCCAGCAGCAGGTGGCGTCGTCCGTCTTCGATCAGCGCCCGGGTGATCGGATAGGGTTCGCTCGAATAGGCCGACGGGCGCAGCCACGCGCCTTGCTCGATGATGGCGCGTCTGGCCTCCTCCGAGGCGTTCCGCCAGATCAGCGCCTCGGTGAAATCGACCGCCGGCGCAATGAGGACAAGCCCGGCGAGGCGCTGCGCTTCGCCGCCCCGCCACAAGGCGCGCGCGGCCAAAAGCGCGAGATAGCCGCCCATCGAGGAGCCGACGATGACCTGCGGCCCTTGCGTCGTCATACGGATCAGCGCAAGGCTTTCTTCGAGCCAATGCGATATGGTCGCCTCCTCGAAGCGCCCTCCCGATTGGCCATGACCGGAATAATCGAAGCGCAACAAGGCGCGCCCCTCAGCGGCGCAATGAACGTCGAGCGCCGAGGCCTTGGTCGAGAGCATGTCGGATTTGAAGCCGGGCAGCCAGACAAGACCGGGACGCGTCCCGCCGTTGGGCCGCGCAAGGCGGCGATGAAAGGCGATTCGCCGCGCCGCCGGCCCTTCGCCGATTGTCGCTGTTTGCAGTTGGGCCTCGCTCAAACCTACTCTGTCCTCATGATTCGTCGCGACGATCGGAGGCGAGAATTCGCTGGACTCGCGTCCGGCGGCGAGAGGTCTGTCGCGGCGGGCGCTACCTGTCAACCATTCGCGGCGGCCGATCCATTCTGGCGAATGACCGTGGCCGACGCGCCGGCGAGGGGCCGGTGAGCGGCAGCTTCGCGCCATTCGGCGCCGGCGAACGCTCAAGCCTCGCCGGGCGCACGGTCCTTCAGATCATTCCTCGCCTGGACGCCGGCGGCGCGGAGCGCACGACGATCGACGTCGCGGCGGCCCTGGTCGCCGCCGGCGCGCGGGCCCTTGTGGCGAGCGAAGGCGGGCGCCTGACGAGCGAATTGCAGGCGGTCGGCGGCTTGCTCACGCCGTTCCAGGCGGCGACGAAAAATCCCATCGCGATGATGCTCAATGTGCGCCGGCTCGCGCGCCTCATTCGCGACGAACGCGTCGACATCGTCCACGCCCGCTCACGCGCGCCGGCCTGGGTGGCGCTGGCGGCAATGCGCCTTGCGCCGCGTCCCTTCGTCACCACCTTTCACGGCGCCTATACCGGACGCTCGGCGCTGAAGCTGAGGTACAATTCGGTCATGGCCCGCGGCGACTCCGTCATCGCCAATTCGCGCTATACGGCCGACATGATTGCGCGCTTCTATCCTTTCGCGCGCGAGACGGTGACGATCATCCATCGCGGCTCGGATTTCTCGAAATTCGCGCCAGCGGCCGTCGATGCTTCGCGCGTTGCGCGTTTGCGCGGCGCCTGGGGCGCCGAGCCGCAAGAGCGTATCGTGCTTCTCGCCGCGCGCCTCACCGCCTGGAAGGGACAGAAAATCCTCATCGCCGCCGCCAAGCGCCTGAAGGACGCAGGGATGGTCGGCGTGCGCTATGTGCTGGCGGGAGATCCCCAGGGCCGCGGCGCCTATGCGAAGGAGCTTGACGCGCTGATCGAAAAGGGGGGGCTTAAGGGAATCGTCTTGCGGGTCGGCCATTGCAACGACATGCCGGCCGCCTTCCTTGCGGCCTCAGTCGTCGTCGTTCCTTCAACGGAGCCGGAGGCTTTCGGGCGCAGCGCCGTCGAGGCCCAGGCCATGGGCGCACCGGTCGTCGTTTCCGACCTTGGCGCGGTGCCGGAGACGGTGCTCGCGCCGCCGCAAACCACGGCGGAGGAGCGCACCGGTTGGCGCGTGCCGCCGGGCGATGCGCCGGCGCTCGCTGAAGCGCTGGTCAACGCCCTTAGTCTCGGCGCCTCGGCGCGCGAAGCGCTGGCGCGGCGCGCACGCGCCCACGTCGAGCGAAACTTTTCGCTCGAACATATGACGCGCGCGACCTTGGACGTCTATCTCA
>DASZFX010000555.1:0-9381 GCA_035939375.1 Roseiarcus sp. | reverse complement strand
AAGATCGAATGTGTTGCCATTGGCGTCGATGAGAGGCTTGCTGGTCGAAGCAATGTCGTAAAGCAGAGCATTCAAGTCGAACGCCTCGACATTGAGGTCGATGCGGTCGGATTCGATCTTGGTTATGTCGAGAACTTCGGTGACGAGCGAAAGAAGATGCTTGCCTGCCGCGTTGATGCGCTTCAGGTCGGACACCCGATCGGCGCTGGCGCCGGCGGCTTCGGCGTCTTCGAGTAGGATTTCGCTATAGCCGATGACGGCGTTGAGAGGCGTGCGAAACTCGTGACTCATCTTCGCCAGAAAGATCGATTTGGCGCGGTTCGCCGCGTCGGCGAGCTCCTTGGCCTCGCGCAGACGGATCGCGGTTGCGCGATGGCGCTCGCCTTCTCTTTCGAGATCGGAGCGCATGGTGGCGATGTTGGCGTAGAATATCGCCATCCACGACATGTACACCGCGGCCGAGAGAATCGACAGCCAACCGACGGTCGCCAGGCTCGCAAAGGGCACCAAGTCAGGGAAGCCGTATCGCAGATAGAGGAAGGAAAAGACACCGATGTTGAGCGAGAACATCCCGATGACCAGGATAGGCTGACGCGACAGATAGAAAAATCCCAGGAGCAGGCTGACGATCATCCACGGCAAGAAGGGCGAGCTAACGCCGCCGTAATAAAAGGCGCCGAAGAGCGAAGTGAAAAGGAGAAGTTGAACCGAGATCGTCGCGCTGAACTCCAGGCTCCGGGTCCATTTGAAGATGAAGGGGAGCAGCCAGAAAGACCAGACGCAAACGATCATCGTCCAGCAGGCGAAGCCGTGGCTGAGGTCGGTCCGATAGAGATAGAGCGGAATAGGTTGCGAGAGCAGGGGTCCGAAAATGTGCGTAAAAACAAAATTTCTCGCGACCGCGCGCTCCGACCTTTCGATCGTCGCGGATTCCGGAATGAACCAATCCAGCGCCCGCAGGAACCAGTTCAAACTCATCTTCCGTCCCAATTCCGCGCAATGATCTATTAAAATCCGAAATCATCCTACCGGGCTCGGGTTTAATAAACCGTATCTGCTGGCCACAGGATAAGGTCGATGGGAGAGGGTCGCCGCCCGCCGCCGCGGCCCTTCGCATAGACCGCCTTTCCTTCCGGTACGACGCCGCCGACCGCCCCGCTTAACTGGGCGTTAAGCGCGCGATGAAATCCTGTCTAAGTATATGCGCTGCGCCTCTTGCCGGATGGCCTCAGAATTTGTTGATGAAATAAGTAAAAAAGAAGCGCCATACTTTAGGTTAACAATCTATGTCAATGAATCCGGCGGTCGCTCAATTGAACGAGGTGGTGGACTGGTTCATCCCAGCCGACATCGTCGCCGACGTCGAAATGCGCAAGCAGGCGCGCGTGTTCCTTTACAGCCACGTCTTCGGCCCCTACATCGGCAACACGGTGCCCCTCGCGCTGTATCTTTTCGACCCGAGGCCAGGATATCAAATCGAAGTGCTGGCGGCGGCGATCTCCGCCTTTTGGATCTTTCCGATCGTTCTTCGCGTCGTTGGCCATTACTACCTCCTGGCGACGATCTCGATCCAAAACCTGATCTTCTGCATCCTGTGGAGCTGTTTCTTCTATGGCGGCGTCGCCTCGCCGACCCTGCCGTGGGTTTTGACAATACCGCTGTTGGCGCTTTTCTACGTCGGGTCGTCGCCCAAAATGCGCCTTGTGGCGTTAGGGATTTTCGCGGTCAATCTCGCCGGCTTTCTCTACCTCTATAACGTCGTGGGCCATCCGGACAGCCCAATCCCGGAGAATGCGGTGGAGGCCCTGGGCATCGTTTCGACCATCGCGGCCTCCCTCTATGTTGCGATGATGGCGATGGTCTACGCCAATGCGCTCGCCTCGCAGGTCGAGTTGGAGGCCGAGATGCGCGAACATATGGCGACCGCCGCCGAACTCACCCGCGCCGCCAAGGAGGCCGAGCGCGCCGGCGCCGCCAAGGGCGATTTTCTCGCCAAGATCAGCCATGAGCTTCGTACGCCCCTCAACGCCGTGATCGGCTACAGCGAGATGCTCTTGGAGGATATGGCGGCGGGAGGTGAAAGCGAGAGTGTCAGCGACGTCAAGAAGATCCACAGCGCCGGTCATTTCCTGCTCAAACTGGTTAACGAGGTGCTCGATCTGTCCAAAATAGAAGCCGGAAAAATGGATGTTCACACCGAGGCGGTCGATTTGCCAGGCTTGATCGAAAGCATCGGCGAACGCTATCGCGCGCTGGCGCGGCAAAACGACCTCGATTTCGTCGTCGAATGCGGCCCCGCGCTCGGGAAGATCCGCACCGATCCCAGCAAGCTCGAGCATGCGATCGGCCAGTTGATCGACAATGCGATCAAATACACCCATCAAGGGCGCATCACGTTGTCAGCTGGGCTCGAAGCCGGTCCCAAGCGCATGGAGGCGAAGATCAGCGTACGCGACACCGGCGTCGGCATAGCGGCGGAGCGGTTCGACTCGCTCTTCGAGCAATTCAACCTCGACGGCGATACATCGGCCAGCAAATACGGCGGCACCGGATTGGGACTGGCCTTGAGCCAAAAGATCAGCCGTCTGCTCGGCGGCGACTTGGTCTTCGAAAGCAAGCTCAACGTCGGCAGTTGCTTTACGATCAAAATCCCGGTCGACGCTCAACAAGCCGGCGAGGATGATCGCGTCGTGGGCGAAGCGATCCGCGAAGCCGAGGCGTTTCATCAGCAATTGCGCCGCCTCGTCGGCCGCGCCAAGACCGAGGGCGCCGACGCTTCGGGCAAATTGCCGGGCATGCGAGCGGCGGTCAATGGCTAAGATCCTGCTCGTCGAGGACAACGAGATCAACCGGGACATGCTGACGCGCCGCCTTCGGCGCTGCGGCTTCGAGGTCTGCAGCGCGATCGACGGCCCAACCGGCGTCGCCCTGGCTTCCAGGGAGCGCCCGGATCTGATCCTGATGGATGTGGCGCTCGGGGCGATGGACGGCTGGGAGGCGACCGAGTTGATCAAGGCGTCGCCGCAAACCGCGCATATTCCGGTGATCGCCCTGACCGCGCATGCGTTGGCGAGCGATCGTGAAAAGAGCGTCGTCGTCGGCTGCTCCGACTTCGACACCAAGCCGGTCGACATGCCGCGTTTGCTCGCCAAGATCCACGGTTGCCTGGCCGTCTCCTCCTTGCCGCTGGCGTTGTAGTCGCGGCGCATCTTTTCAAGGCGCGCGACGTACGAGACGAAATCCGGCGGCCGTTCGGATCCGTGAGTTTTAACAAAATTGTCAGCGTATTTCGTTCAATTGCCAGGGAATCTCTCAAACATCGCTAACTCTACGCGTGAAGAGCCGATACGGTATTGGTCAATACGTCTTGCGCGACGACTGGAGCAATTCTTTCTTAATCCGCCAAGACCACGCTTCCAATCATTAGAAATACAGAAAATATTATGGGCTGGTGTGAACATGGTTGATTTCAGTTGCGGCGCGACGCCCGCTCTCGCCCTTGGCGGCAGTATGAGGGATTTTCGCGTTCCCGGCGGCGCTGATCTCCTGCGTCGCGTCGAAGTTTTCTATCGTTGGCAGGACGCCCGCCGGCAATGCGGCTTGTGGCCCTTCTCTCGCGCCACGCAGACCGGCCTCAGCTCATCGGTGAGGGCGCAAGACGATCGCGGTCGCGCCATGACGGGCGTCAATTTCGCCTCGCAGGATTACCTGAGCCTCGCCGCGCATCCTGAAATCAAAGCGACCGCCCTCGATGCTATCCAGCGATATGGCGTGCATAGCGCGGGTTCGGCCGCGCTGGTTGGCAATACGACGCATTCGGTCGCGCTCGAGCGCAAAATCGCCGACTTCCTCGGCATGGAGGAGGCAGTTCTGTTCCCGACCGGATGGGGAGCCGGCTATGGCGTCATCCGCGGACTGGTGCGGTCAGCGGACCATATCGTGATGGATGCGTTGAGCCACGCCTGCCTGCAGGAAGGCGCCAATGCCGCGACGCGCAACATTTACCAGTTCCGTCATCTCGACATCGACCATTGCCGGCGCTGGCTCTCCGAGATTCGCGCCAAGGATGTCGAAAACGGCATCTTGGTGGTGACCGAGGGCCTGTTCTCGATGGACTCGGATACGCCCAATCTCGTCGCTATGCAGGAGCTTTGCTACGAGTACAACGCCACGCTCGTGGTCGACGTCGCCCATGACCTCGGCGCGCTCGGCGAAGATGGACGCGGCCATATCGGCATGCAGGGCATGATCGGCAAGATCGATCTCGTCATGGGCAGCTTCTCGAAGACTTTCGCCTCCAACGGCGGCTTTGTCGCTTGCCGCAATCGCGCCATCAAGGAATATCTGCGGTTCTATAGCTCGCCGGCGACGTTTTCGAACGCGCTGTCCCAGGTTCAGGCCGCGGTCGTGCTGAAGGCCTTCGAGATCGTCGACTCGCAGGAAGGCAAGTGGTTGCGTGCGGCTTTGATGCGCAACATCCTTGATTTGCGCGCTTCGCTGCGGGAAAGAGGGCTCGACTTCTATGGAACGCCGTCCGCGATCGTGGCCGTGAAAACGGGCGTCGAGGGGCTTGCGCGCCTCGTCAGCCGGCAATTGCCCGACTTGGGGCTTCTCGCCAACCTCGTCGAATATCCGGCCGTGGGCAAGGGCGCGGCGCGATTCAGGATGCAGGTCATGGCCGGCCACACGAAGCAGAATATCGCCGATGCAGTCGAAAGCATGGTGGCTGCCTTCGCCATCGCCTCGCACGAATTCGAGGCGCACAAGGGTCCGGCGCGCATGCAAATTGAAGCGGCTTGAAGCGGCGAGAGTTTCGCCACGCTTCCCCGTAAGCTGAAAAGGCGCGCGACGCGCGCCCAATTGCCAAATCCGCAGGTCGTACCTACGACAGCGCGGCGATGCGCGACTTGTCGAGCGGTCGGTAATCGATGTCATAGCCAAAGTAGCGCGGACCGACAAGCGCAAGGCCGGCTTCGCTGCGCCATTTCGCGGGACCGGGGATAGCCAGCGCTGCGACGCGCAGGCCGAATTTGAGCGACTCGGTGGTGATCGGATCGCCGGTGTCGATATCGAGCAGCGTGATCAGGTCAGGCGTCGTGACGATCGGCTCGCCGTCGCGCTCGGCGATCAGAAATTCATTCTGGAAGGCGAAGCGATAGCGATGGCCGCGGAAGCGGTCGAGCCCTTCGAATTTCGCCTGGCCGCGGGCAAAGCCGCCGATCGTTCGCCGCTCGATGTCGTGCACGCGGCCCTCGAACAGCAGCACCGCGTCGAGCTTGTCGACGATCGCAGCCACTGGGTCCGCCTTGGCGGCGCGCGCCTTGCGCAAGGCGCGACCGAGATCGGCGGCGAGGCTCAGCGTGCCGCGTACGATGGCTTGTTTGGCGACCTTGCCCGACATCGGGTAGAAAGCGAGCAGCGCTGAGCCGCCCATATCGACCGTGCACGAACGAGCGAGGCGCTCGGTCCATTGATTGCTTATCGTCTCCAGCACGACGGAATTGCCCTTGTCGTCGGCGAGCACCATCGGCGTCGCCGAGACCCCATGCAGCGTAAACGTCACCATCTGCAATTCCGGATAGGCGCGGCCCATGCCGTCGCCGTCGACGAGCGGCAGGCCGAGTTCGGCCGCGGCGACAAAGGGCGTGGTCGAATTGATGCCGCCGGCCTCGCCGCACAAAACAGCATCGACTTTGCGGCCCAGAAAGTTCTCCAGCTTGTGAAAGGCGACGACAAGCTCCTCGCCCTGCGGCAGCTTCTCGGTCATAACGGTCGGCGCGCCCATCATGCAGCCGGGAACGATCAGCGCATCGTCCGCCATCTCGTCGATATCGACGAGCCTGACCTTGCCTTTGCGGCGGATCGCCTGCTGCGCCATCAGCTTGCCGATATAGGGGTCGCCGCCGCCGCCGGTGCCGAGGATCGCGCCGCCGATTGCAATGTCCTCGAGATCGGAGGCGTCGACCATGCGGATGATATTCATGAGGCGCTCCTTGCGAGGCTCTAGGCGCTCAAGGCGGTCATATAGGGCAACGGTCGATAGTCGATATCGGGATAGCCGAAGGCTTTCGGGCCAACGATCTCAAGCGCCGCCTCGGTCTTCATCAAGTCATGCGCCGGCAAGCCGAGCACGGCCAGGCGCTGGCCATAGCGAAGCACCTCCGTCGTGATCGGCTCGCCCGTGTCGATTTCGACATTGATGATGAGGTCGGGTACGATTGCGACCGGCGCGGCGTCGATCCAGAGCACGAGATTCTCGTTCTGAATGGCGATGCGCCCGGTCGCGCCGGAATGATCGCCGAAGCCGGCGAGGATCGCCTCGCCCATCGCGAAGCCGCCTTTGAGTTCGCGGCGTACGTCCGTCACTTTGCCCGTGAAGAGCAGCGTCGCGCCGGTTGTCGCCAGCAGGCGGCCGACGACATCGAGGCGTTTGGCGCGGGCGTTGAGGATCGTACGGCCGATGGCCAGCGCCTGGGTCACGGTGCCGGGCACGGCGACTCGCCGCACGAAATCGGCGGCCATCGGCGTCGTGGCGAAGCCGGCGCCTGCGCCCATGTCCACCGCGACATGGCGAGCGAAGCGCTCCAGCCAATACATGTCGACCATTTTCTTGAAGACGACGACATTGCCCTTGTCGTCGGCGATGCCGCCGGGCGAAGGCGCCAGGCCATAAATGAAATAGGTCGACATCTGCACTTCTGGGAAGGCGCGGCCCATGCCATCGCCATCGAGCACCGGAAGCCCGGCGCGCGCTGCCGTGGTGATCGGCTCCATGGCGTTGGCGCCGCCGATCTCCGCCGAGATCAGCGCTGCGACTTTGACGCCGGCCGCTTCCTCGACGGCGCGCAGCGCCCTCAGGCACTCGGCCCCCTCCTTGATCTTCTCGACGCCGACGACCGGCGCGCCAATCCCGCCGACCGAGCCGACATAGGCTTCGTTCGGCAGCGCATCCAGCGGGAGGATTTGAACGCTCGCGCCCTTGCGCATCAGTTCGCGCGTGCGCAACATGCCGATATAGGGATTGCCGCCGCCGCCAGTGCCGAGGAGCGCGGCGCCAAGCGAGAGCGGCAGCAAGTCGCTTTCTTGCAGAAAAAAGCCCTTAGAGGACATTGAGCTCACCGACGACCCGCACCCGCACTCGCGTCGCATTGCCCGGCAGATAGGCGAGCGGCACATCCTCGACGTCGACGACTTCGATCGTATCTTCGCGCGCGCCCGCTGCGACCGCGGCTTCCGTCGCCTTGGCGCGCGCATCGGCGAGCGCCTCGGCGCGGCCAATTTCGGCGAGCGCATAGACGCGGTCGACTTCGCCCGAGACTTGCGCGATCGCGGCGCCGACGGCATTGGCGACGGCGAAATGGTTTGGCTTCACGACATCGAGTTCGCCGATCCTGTCCTTGACCAGGATCGAGCCGCCGCCGACCACGATCACCGGCAGAGGCTCCGGCGAGAGGCGCGTGCGCTCGACCGCATTCTCGAGCATTTCGAGGATGCGCGCCTCGGTGCGGGCGATGAGGTCCGGCGAAATCGTAGCGACGCGACTTCTCTCGCCGAGGTCGATGCGGCCGGCGGCGACGATCACGTCGGTCGTCGTCATTTGCGAACCGCCGAAGGCGAGCGAGTCCTCGGTCAGGCGATAGCCGACGGACAGCGGTCCAACCTTGACGCCGGCCGGTCCGTCGACGACATGCGAGCCGCCGCCGAGGCCGAAAGAGAACACGTCCGGCATACGGAAATTGGTGCGAACGCCGCCGACCTCCACCGCCACCGTGGCCTGCCGCGGAAACCCCTTGTGCAATGAGCCGACGTCGCTCGTCGTGCCGCCGATGTCGACCACCACCGCTTCCGAAACGCCCGATAGGAACGCCGCGCCCCGCATGGAGTTGGTCGGCCCGCTCGCAAAGGTCAGCACCGGGAATTTCTCGGCATAGGCGGCGTCCATCAACGTCCCGTCGTTCTGGGTGAGGAAGAAGCGGCATTTGACGCCGCATTTGTCGAGCGCGGCGCGGAATGCGTCCATCACCAGCTTCGAGAGGTCGCGAAGGCACGCGTTCATGATCGCCGCGTTCTCGCGCTCGAGGAGGCCGATGCGGCCGATGTCGCTCGACAGGGTCACATGCGCGCCGGGCAGGGCGCTCTCGAAAATCGCGCCGGCGCGCTTCTCGAAATCGTTGCTGACGGGACTGAAGACCGAGGCGATGGCGATGGAGCGCACGCCCTTTGCTTTGATATCGGCGGCGATCCGTCGCAACTCGTCCTCATCGAGCGGCGAGATGACGCGGCCGTCGAATTCATTGCCGCCATGAGCGAGATAGGCGTGATTGCCGATCGCATCGCGCAAATCCTCGGGCCAATCGACCATCGGGGGCAGCGAGGCGGTCGCCGGCAAGGCAAGCCGGACGGCCGCGGTCGGGGCAAGATCGCGGCGCTGCACGACGGCGTTGGTGAAATGCGTCGTGCCGATCATCACCACGTCGATGGCGCTCGCGGCCAGCTTGGACGTCTCAAGCGCCTTTTGCAGGGCGGCGACGACGCCGGACATCACGTCCTTGGTGGTCGGCGCCTTGACGCCGGCAAGCACCTCGCCGCCGTTCATCACAACCGCGTCCGTATTGGTGCCTCCGACGTCGATTCCGATTCTGATCACGGCTTTGGTCCCTTTCAGTGCGGCAGGTTCGCTTCGGCGGGCGCCGATCGCAACAAATGGCAGCGCGCGCGATGATCCATCGCGATCGTTGAGAAGTTCGGATCGATTTTGTCGCAGGGCGCGAAGACTTCGGGACAGCGCGTATGGAACGCGCAGCCTGAGGGCAGGTTCGCCGGGTTCGGCACTTCGCCTTCGATGATCGGCACGTTGGGGCGCATCGCCTCTTCCTCGGCCGTGATGACGGGAACCGAGGCAAGGAGCGAACGCGTATAAGGATGGGCTGGCGCAGAGAACAGAATGTCCGTCTCGCCGATTTCGCAGATCTGGCCGAGATAGAGGATGGCGACGCGCGAGGCGAAATTGCGCATGAGGCTGAGGTCGTGCGAGATGAACAGAAAGGTCAGGCCGAGCGTGCGGCCGAGCTCCTGCAGGAGTTCGATGATTTTGGCTTGCACCGAGACATCGAGCGCCGAAGTCGGCTCGTCGAGGAGGATTAGCCGCGGCTCGGCGGCGAGCGCGCGCGCGATCGCGACGCGCTGCTTTTGCCCGCCGGACAATTCATGGGGATAGCGCTCGGCGAAATCGGCCGGCAATTGCACCATTTTGAGCAAGTCTTCGACACGCGCCGCCACGGCCGCCCGTCTTGCGCCGGCGGCCTCCAGAGGCACCGCGATCGACTGGCCGACCGAACGGCGCGGATTGAGCGAGGAGCCGGGATTTTGAAACACCATTTG
>DASZFX010000554.1:0-3419 GCA_035939375.1 Roseiarcus sp. | reverse complement strand
GTGGCGGAACGAGCCCGCGCGTCGATCGAAGAAGCGCCTTTCGTCATCGACCGGAGCGGCAACGCGATCCGGATCACGGTCTCGATCGGTCTTGCCGAGCGCGGCCGCGACCTTGACGCCGAAGCGCTTTATCAGCGCGCCGACCGCGCGCTCTATCGCTCGAAGGCGGAAGGGCGCAATCGGGTGACATCCGACGCGGCATGAGGCGGGCCTGCGGCCCGCAGCGGGTCAAACCACTCGGGCGCGCCGTCTCGTCATTGCGAGCCGTAGGCGAAGCAATCCATGAACGGCTGTTCGTCGCAAACGTTTCTGGATTGCTTCGTCGCTTCGCTCCTCGCACTGACGGTTGCGCTCCCTCATCCTCTGCGGCTATCTCAGCATCGCCTTCTATGTCCTTTTCAAAGGCAGCCTCTATGGCATTCTCGGGCGCGTGACAAAACATTGAGCCGAGGCGGGCGCCCGAGCGGTCAATCCGAGCCCCAGCGGCGCGCGACGATCCAGATCAGAAAGACCTGGGCCTCGACCGGCATCTCGCTGGGGAGATCGACGATGGTCTCGCGATAAGGATTGTACGAGGTCGGCGAAATGGCGCCGACCTGAGAGTCGCCAAGAAGAAGAGCGAATTTCTTCGCCGTCAAACCGACGGCCTTTAGGGTCCAGACCTTGTCCCCATATTTGACGGCAAATCGATTGACGAAGGGCGCCTGCTGCGCCGAGACGACCAGATCGCTCTCCCGCCGCAATTCATAGGTCGGCGAGAAGAGGCCCCGACGGGAGATCTTGTACGTTCGCTCGCCGATCGTCAGCGAGAAATGCATTTCTCTCAGCGTCGTGATAAGCCGCCCTTCGTCGGCGATGGCGAGCGCGCCGCGTTTTCCTGAGACCTTGAGCACGGATGCCTAGCGCTCCTTGCCAGAACCGAAGAGGAATGGCGCGACGTCGGAGACGCCGGGCGGCTTCTCGACGCCGAACGGCGCGGGCCGGCAGACGGCGAGGGCGGAAAGGCCGACCCGCGCCGTCAGCAGGCCGTTGAGCACGCCTTCGCCCAGTCGCGCCGAGAGTTTCGAGGCAATGCCATGGCCCACGAGCTGTTGCACCAGACTGTCGCCGACCGCCATGCCGCCGGTGATGGCGACATGCGCGCCAACCGAACGCACGAGCTTGAAGAATCCGAAGAGGCCCGGTCGGCCGCCATAGATTTCGGCGATGCGGCGGATGAGCCGGATGATCTGGGCGAGAACGAAGAGCACATCGAGGATGGCGCGCGGGCTGATCGCGGTGACCAACGACACGCGTTTGGCCGCCGCCGCGACTTCGCTCTGCGCCTTGGAATCGAGCGGGCGTAGCAAGACGCGTTCAGCAATGTCGATGAGGTCGCGCCCGTCGATGATCGCGGCGACGGCTTCGCCGACTTCGGCGCGGCCTCGCGCTGTCTCCGGCCGCCCCTCATAAAGCGCGCAAAGGCGCGTCACCAGCTTGCGCGCCTCGTCGCGGTCATCGGAGGCGCGCGCCAGGGCGAGATCGGCGTGCAGCCGCGCGATGGCGCTCTGGCGGAGAATTGCTGAGATCTCTCGCGCGACGAGCGCCAGCGCAGCGAAAAGCGTCAGAGCGGCAAGCCCAAAGCCGATCCAGCCGAGCGCACGCGCCTTTTCGAACAAAGCGTCGACGAGTTGCGTCGCCCAAAGCCCGAGCCCAAGCGAAACGAGCCCGCCGAGGCCCGACCAGAACAGCGTCGAGAGTTTCGGGCGCCAACGGGCCAACATCCCGAGCCTTTGCGCTTCCTCGATCTCCTTCTCGCTCTCCTCGATCGGCGGTTCGCGGCTGTGATCGGGAATGGCGCCCGTTTGCGGCTCGATCAGCACGTTTGCGGCGCGCGGCGGCGCATCGGGATCGGCGATCGCGACACGCGCGTCGTCGAGACGAAAGGCGCGCGGGCGGGGCCGATTGTCGGCACCCGTTTCTTCTCGGCTCTTGCGGGCGTCGCTCACGCCAATCGATCTCCGATGAGAAATTGCAGCGCGCGGTCGAGGCGGATATGCGGCATGGCTTGCCCTCGCGAAACGATCGGCGGGCGAAAGCGCAGGAAGCGCAGGTCGCCTTGCGCCTGGTTGAGACCGATCGCCTCGCCGGAGAATACGGCTGCGGGGTCTTGCGGCAACTGGCCGGGAAAGATCGCCGCTTCGCTCTCGCCGTCGAAGACCTCGCCATCGAGGCGCTCGCCTTTTTCGGGCACGCCGATAATGGCCTCCAGGGTCTCGCCGCCTTGGCGAATTCTCGCTTCGCGCGTCGCGCGCACCGCCGCCAGGGCGATGACGTCGATCGACGCGCCGAGATCCTCGGCGCGGACGATCGCCTTGGCTGTCAAGAGGCGCAAGATATTTTCGAGTCGATCGTGGCTTGCGTGGTGCAAATGATCGGCCTTGGTCGCCGCGAACAGGATGCGGTCGATGCGCGGGCGAAACATCGTTGATAACAGCGAAGTGCGGCCGGCGCGAAAGGCCTGCAGCACCTCGCTCAAGGCGAATTCGAGATCACGCACCGCCGCAGGCCCGGAGTTCAAGGCGGCCAATGTATCGACGAGCACGATCTGCCGGTCGAGCCTTGCGAAATGATCGCGAAAGAACGGCCGCGCCACATGAGTCTTATAGGATTCATAGCGCCGCTCCATCATTGCGGCGAGCGAATGGGGAGCTGCGGCGCCGTCGCCGAGGCGCAGGGGCGCGAAGGTTAGGGCCGGCGAACCCTCGAGATCGCCCGGCATGAGAAAGCGGCCGGGCGGCAAAGTCGACAGCGCGTAGGCTCCTTCGCGCGCCCCGCGCAAATAGCCGGTAAAGAGCGCCGCGCCTTTGCGCGCATCCTCTTCATCGGCGCGAGCGGCCGGATCGATCGCCCCGAGAAAGGCGAGCCAGTCAGCGGCGAGCGCGGCCCTGGCCGGGCCCTCGCTCGCCGCAAGCGTTTCGCGCGACCATTGCGCGTAGCTTTTGTCGAGCAAGGGTAGATCGAGCAGCCATTCGCCGGGATAGTCGACTATGTCGAGCGCCAGCGTCGAAGCTTTGCGTCCCCAGCCCTGGGCGCGCTCGAACTCGATTGTCACCCGCAATTCGGAGATGCGCCGCGTCGATTGCGGCCAGCGACGTTGGTCGCCGGAAAGCGAGGCGAGATGGTCCTCATAGGCGAAACGCGGCACGGCGTCGTCCGGTTGGGGCTCCAGCCGGGCGCGCGCGATGCGCCCCTCCGCCGAGGCCCTGAGCACCGGCAGGCGCGCGCCGGCGATCAGATTGTTGACGAGGGCGGTGATGAAGACGGTCTTGCCGGCGCGCGAAAGCCCGGTCACGCCGACGCGCAGCGCGCCGCCGGCGAGATATTCGGCGAGGCTCCGCGCCGCCGCGCCGGCTTCATAGACAAGATTGTTGAGCAGC
>DASZFX010000553.1:0-13695 GCA_035939375.1 Roseiarcus sp. | reverse complement strand
TTGGCGCGCCGCTTCGGCCTCGCGCATCAAGTCGCCGAGCCGGTTCTTTTCGGCCAGGCGACGCGCGGCCGGCGTCGGCGCTTCGGCCGCCGAGACGAAACCGTCCCAGCGCCAGAGATCGCCTTCCTTGGAGACGAGACGCTGCCCGATCTTCATTAGCGGCAGCAAGGCGCGACCCTCGCCGCGCAGGACAATGCCGATCTGCGACAGGCGGCGCTGCAAAGCCGGCGGCGCCTTGACGAGGCTCGCCAAAGACTCGACGCCGGGCGGCAACCCTGGCGGATCGAAATCGCCGTCGAGACTGGTCCAATGGGCCGGCGCCGAAGTGTTGGTCGAGGCGTCGAGATCATCGCCGAGGGCCGCGCCAAGCGCCGCCTCGTAGCCCTTTTCGACGGACAGTGACTCGACGACCGGCGGCCACAAGCCGCCCGAATCCGAGCCGAGCAGCTTCATCAGCGTGCGCGTTTCGGTCTCGAGCCGTTGCGCATGGCGCTCGGCTTCGTTCAGCGGGCCGCGCGTTAGCGCTTCGCTTTCGCGCGCTTCCGCATGGACGGCTTCGGCGGCGAGAGATTGGGCTTCGGCCGCGGCGAGCCGCGCATTCAGCGCTTCGAGCTCCGCCATATCTTCCGCCGACGCGCTGAGGCCGCTCGCTTCCACATTGAGCCTATCGCGCTCGGCGGCGATGGCGGTCCATTCGCCCTCGAAACGGGCAAGACGCCGCGTCTCCTCGGCAAGCGCCGCGGCCAGGGCGTTGCGCCGCGCATTGAGATCGGCGAGCGCGGCCTGGGCGTCGTTGAGCCGCACTTCGGCGGCGCTCAGGACCTGCTCGGCCTCGGAGAGCCGCGCCGCGGCGGAAGCGCGCGCCGCTTCGCTCGCGCCTTGCTCTTCGAAGAGGGCCGCGTCTTCCTGGCCCAGGCGCTCGAGCGAGGCGACGGCGTCCTCGATCAAGGCGGTCTCGCGCGCGGCGTCCTGCGCCAATTGAGCGACCCGTCGCTCCAATTCGGCGGCGCGATCGCGCGCGCGGCGCTCTTCGCCGTCGAGCGCTTCGCGCGCCAGAATCAACCGGTGCAGCCCCGCGCCGGCGCGCGCCTCTTCCTCGCGCAAGGGCGGCAAAGCCGCGGCGGCGATTGCTTGCAGCCGCGCCGTCTCGGCCTGGTCGGCGGTGCGCTCGGCGACGTCGCGCATATCGGCGTCGAGCCGGTGCTGCGCGTCGATGAAGCGCTGCTCTTCGTCGCGCCAGGAAATATGAAGCGCCAACGCCTGATAGCGACGGATTTCGGCGGCGAGGCCTTTATAGCGCGTCGCCTGTCGCGCCTGTCGCTTCAAACTCTCGATCTGCTGGTCGATCTGCGCCAGCACGTCCTCGAGTCGCACGAGATTTTCCTCGGCGCCTTTCAAGCGCAGCTCGGCCTCATGGCGGCGCGAATGCAGGCCAGAGACGCCGGCCGCCTCTTCGAGGATCAGTCGGCGCGCCTGCGGTTTGGCCGCGATGATTTCGCCAATCTGGCCTTGCCTCACGAGGGCAGGCGAGCGCGCGCCGGTCGAAGCGTCCGCGAAGAGCAACTGGACGTCCCTCGCCCGCACCTCGCGGCCATTGACGCGATATGTCGAGCCGGCCTCGCGCTCGATGCGGCGCGTCACTTCGATGGTTTCAGCGTCGTTGAAGGCGGCCGGCGCCAGACGATCGGCGTTGTCGAGCACGAGGCCGACTTCGGCCATGTTGCGCGCCGGACGATTGCCGCTGCCCGAGAAGATCACGTCCTCCATGCCGGAAGCGCGCATGTTCTTGTAGGAATTCTCGCCCATCACCCATCGCAGGGCCTCGACGAGATTGGACTTGCCGCAGCCGTTCGGCCCGACGATTCCGGTGAGGCCCGGTTCGATGGTGAAGTCCGTCGCTTCGCAGAAGGATTTGAAACCGGCAAGACGCAGCTTGTTGAACCTCATCGCCGCCCTCGCAATATCCTATCTCTTCCCGCTCGGCGGGCGGCGCGTGACGCCTTGCATATTGGCTCGACCAAACTTGCCCCTTTAAGCGGAGGCGGGCGCCAAGCGCCCGACGTTCTTGCTGCGCAAAGTCCTCTTCGCCGACCCGACTCTTAGATGATTCTTGCTCGTCTTAAACGATTCTTAAGCGATCGGCTCGGCGCGCTAGGGGTCTACGATGACGCGCCGCGAATCAAGGGCGCGCTGCGGCGAACCTGTGAGAAACCAACATAAACGACGGATCATTTCAACAGCGGCGCGATGATCTTGTCGAATTCTGCGATCGGCATTTCGCCGCTCAATCTTTTTCCGTTGATGAAGAAGGTCGGCGTTGCGTCGATATGAAAGTTCTTCGACGCGTTGTCGCGTGTCTGATTGACCTGTTCGTAGAGTTGCTGGTTCTTCAGGCACGCTTCGAAGTCGTTTTGCGAAATGCCCGCTTGCTTGACGACTGCGGCGAGCGCTTCGAGCGGCTTGTCGACGAAGGCCCATTCCTTCTGATGGTCGAAAAGAAGATCGACGATGGCGCTGCGCTTTTCGGCTCCCGCGCAGCGCGCCAGCATGAAGGCGGCGGCGGCGAGCGGATCGAGCGGGAATTCGCGCAGGATCAACTTCGCCTTGCCGGCGTCGACATACTTGCTCTTCAGGGTCGGCCAGGTCTCCGCATGGAACGCGGCGCAATGGCTGCAGGTCATCGAGGCGTATTCGACGATCGTGACCGGCGCGTCGGCGGCGCCTTGTACGATGTCGGGCAGGGGCCCCGGCGCCATCAATTGATCGACCGGAACCGTCGCCTGGGCGAAGGCCGGGGCGGCCGGGCCGACGCCAAGGCCGGCGACGAGCGCTAGCCCGAAAAGGACGCGGCGCCGGCTTGACCTCGACGCGGGCTTGGGGGTGGCGGTCACGGGCGCTCCTTGATCGGGTGCGGAAGGGGATGAACTGGAAAGCGAAGCGAAAATAACGTCGAGCAATAATGTGGCAAGACGCGGACTTGAATCAGAGGATCAACATCTGGTCAACGCCGGCGCCGCGGGATCGCAGCGCGGCTGAGGGCTTTTCCGCAAATTGTTGATTTCTCCTAGCGTTTCGATGAAAACAGACGCTTCTTTTGAGCCTATCGCTCGAACTCGTCGCCGCCGCGCCGCGAGGCAGCGCGCTCGCGTAGCGATGATGAAAGCCGCCTCCCTTGGCGGCGCCCGATTTCAAACAATCGGGGATCGGCCCGCTATTGTCTTACGCTTCGCCTCGCATCGGCTCGACATCCCCTTGCCGCTGGTGTAAGAGCCGCGCCTCAACTGAGAACAGCGCGCCGAAGCGCTCCGCTGAAGCTTGCCGAAAACCTCGACCTACGAGCCGTTTCAAGGGGGAAGCTTCAGCGTCACGGCAGGAGCCAAATCTATGAACATCATCGAGACGCTGGAGGCCGAACAGGCCGCCAAGCTCGCCCAAACGAGCAAACTTCCACAATTCCAGCCTGGCGACACCGTCGTCGTCAATGTGAAGGTCAAGGAGGGCGAGCGTACCCGGGTCCAGGCCTATGAGGGCGTCTGCATCGCGCGCAGCGGCGGCGGCCTCAATGAGAGCTTCACGGTACGCAAGATTTCCTATGGCGAGGGCGTCGAGCGCGTCTTCCCGGTCTATTCGCCGATGATCGATTCGGTGAAGGTGCTGCGCCGCGGCAAAGTGCGCCGGGCCAAGCTCTATTATCTGCGCGATCGCCGCGGCAAATCCGCCCGCATCGCCGAGCGCAGCGACAACCAGGCGGAAAAGAAGGAAGAGGCGCCGGCCTGACGAAGCGCCGCCGCTGTCCCGGGCTAGGCTGCCCACCTCATCAGCGAAGCAATCTAGCGGCTGAAAGGGCGCGGCGGCGGCAGATTCCTTCGTCCCTTCGCTCCTCGCAATCACGACGAAGCGATACGAAGTGATCGCCTCCTACAACGCCAGCCCGTTCTCCGCCGCAAGATCGGCGAGGCGCGCTTGCGGGCGGGCGCCGAGATGCTGGATCACCTCCGCCGCGGCGAGGGCGCCGAGTTCAGCCGAGCGCACCGGGCCAGCGTCCCGCGCCATGCCGGCGAGAAAGCCGGCGGCGAAGAGATCGCCAGCGCCGGTCGTATCGATCAGGCGATCGATCGGGAAAGCCGGCACTTCGAACGTCCCGGCGCCCTCGACCGTGATCGAGCCCTTTTCCGAACGCGTCACCACGCCGAGCACGCCTTCGGCGCGCAAGGCTTCGAGCGCGGTTTGGAAATCCGAGGTCTGATAGAGCGAGTGAACCTCTTCGGTATTGGCGAAGACCGTATCGACGAGGCCAGTGCGGATGAGGCCCAGGAATTCTTCGCGAAAGCGATCGACGCAGAAGGAATCGGAAAGCGTGAGGGCGACGCGGGCCCCGGCGCTATGGGCGATCAGCGCCGCCTTCTGGAACGTCTCCTTGGCCGCGGGCCGGTCCCACATATAGCCTTCGAGATAGACGATGCGCGCGGCCCGGACGAGCGCCTCGTCGAGATCGGGCGGGGAGAGAAGCTGGCTCGCCCCGAGATAGGTGTTCATCGAACGCTCGCCGTCCGGCGTCACGAAGATGTAACAGCGGCCGGTCGCGGGTCCGTCGAGGGCGGGCTCGACCGAGAAGCCGACGCCGGTCGCGCGGATGTCATGGATGAAGGCCCGGCCGAGCGTATCGTCCTTGACCTTGCCGATATAGGCGCTTTTGACCCCGAAGGAGCCGACGCCGACGATCGTATTGGCGGCCGAGCCGCCCGAGACGATGGTCGCTGCGCCCATATGGGCGTAGAGCGCCTCGGCGCGCGCCTCATCGATCAGCGTCATGCCGCCCTTCTGCACCTTCTCGGCGATCAGAAAATCCTCCTCGGCATGGGCGAGGATGTCGACCAGCGAATTGCCGAGGCCGAGCACTTCAATACGGTCGCGCGTCATGCGTGGCGGGGGCCCAAGTTTTGTTCGGGTCTCGTCGCATTTGATATGCGGGTGGTCAATGCCGCCTCAGCGCGTTCCGCCCTGCGCCCGCCTCAACCTGACGTACAGCGCGCCCGCCCCGCCATGGCCGCGGCCGGCTTCCTCGAAGCCGAGCACCACCGGGCGAAGGTCGGCTGCGCGCAGCCAATGCGGCGTCAGGCGGCGAAGCACTCCGGGCTCCTGGGCCCAGAGCGGCGTCGCAGCGCCTTTCTTTTCGCCCTTGCCGGTGATGACGAGCACCAGCCGATGGCCGCGCCCTTGCGCATAGTTCAAGAACCCGCGCAACGCACGATGGGCTTCCGGTTCGGTCATCCCATGCAAATCGATGACGTCGCCTGGCCCGGCGCCGCCGCGGGCGAGCTGGCGCTTGAGGCGTTTTTCGAGAGGCGCCAGCGCCAAGGTCGGCGGTGCGGATTTTGGTCGGGCGGCTTGCGGCGCGCTCGCCTTGTCGGCCTTTGCCGAGGCGAGTGGGACGGCTCGCTTGCGCGAAGCGGGCAGCGCCGCGCCTTTTCGCGGGGCGATGCTTCGCGCGACCGCACGCCACAATTCGATCTCGTCATCGCTCAGCGGCCTGAGGTCCGAAAGGCCGGCGCCGCTCGCCTGGTCCTTCACGTATCGGCCTCGCGCGGCGTCAGGATCGCAAAATCGGCGTCGTGGCGAATGTCGCCGGCCCTCGCGCCGGCCTCATCGCCCGAGCCGAAGAAAATATCGGCGCGAGCGGCGCCGAGGATGGCCGAGCCTGTGTCCTGCGCGATCATCAGACGGCCGAAAGGCGTCGCCGAGGGGCCGCGCCAGGGCAAATTCGCTTCGATCCAGAACGGCGCGCCATAAGGCCAAAGCCGCCGGTCGATGGCGATCGAGCGCAAAGGCGCAAGCGCAATGCCGGCGCCGCCGGTCGGGCCGGCGTTTGCGGCGAAATTCTGCTCCAACTTGAAGAAGACATACGAGCGGTTGCGCTGCATGACCTGACGTCCCCGATCGCCTTGTCTCTGCCCGTTGGCGCGCAGCCAGCCTTTCAGCGCGGCGAGCGACATTGCGCTCTCGGCGATCTCGCCTTCCTCGATCAGGGTCCGGCCTATCGAGGTATAGGGTTGGCCGTTGCGCCCGTCATAGACGAGGCGCGCCAAGCGGCCGTCGGGCAAGGCGACGCGCGCCGAGCCCTGCACCTGGGCGAGAAAAAGTTCGACAGGATCCTCGAGCCAGAGGATCGTCAGCATCGCACCGCGCTCCGCGGCTGCTTCGATCGCCGCGCGATCGGGATAAGGCTCGAGACGGCAATCTCTTAGACGCGCGGCTGAGAGCGACGGATCAAGGCCGGGCGGCGTCTCGCCCGGCGCAAACCCGACGAGATCGGCAGGACGCGCCAGAACCGGCGCTGAAAATTCCGGCGAGGGCTCGAGCGCACCGCGCAACTGCGGCTCGTAATAGCCGGTGACGAATCCGGCGCGGCCTTCGCCCTCCGGACGAATGCGATAGGGACGGAAATGCGAAAGGAAGAAATCGCGCGCTTCTTGCGGGCTTTCGATGTCAAGCGCCAGTCCGATCCGCGCAACTTCGGCAAGCGAAGCGGGGATCGCGACGCCTTGCCGAGACGATTTTGCGCCGGCGACGATCGCTTCGGCCGAGCGCCGCCAGGCGGCGAAAGCGTCGAGGTGGTCGTCATCGGCAAAGCCGGCGAGATCGTCGAAATCGATGCGCGTGAGGATCGGACGCCCCGTCGCATCCGCGGCATTTGCGCGATTGCCCGCCATGAGCCGTTCACGCCATCGTCATTGCGGCTTCACGTTCCTTGGCGTCAATGCACACTTTCCGTCGCCGTGAGCCGCCAGTTCGGATTGCGCGAGGCGGCCTCGCGGGCGAAGGTCCATAGATCGATATGGTCGGCGACCGAATCGGGCGAGCCTTCGACCACCGCGCCGGTCTTGTCGCGGGTCGAAGTGATGAGCTTGGCGGCAAAACGCACCGCGACCTGGGCGACGCCGCCGACGAGGCGCGCGTCTTCGATTTTGGCCGAGTCGATCGAGACGATGCTGGTTTGCATCGTCTCGGAACGGGCAAGACGATCGCTGATCGCCTTGGAGAAACTATCGAGCACGTCGGTCGCGAGCAGGACGCCGAGCGCGCTGCGGTCCCCCTTGGCGAAGGCGACGACGATCGCCTCATAGGCCGCCTTCGCGCCGTCGATGAAGCTCGCCGGCGCGAAGCCCGGGTCGGCGGCGGCAATGGCGTCGAGGCCGGCGGCGGCTTTCGAGCCCGGCTCGACGAAATCCTTCCAGCGCTGCGGATCGGCCAAAGACGGCGGCGAGACCGGTGTTTCAATCGCGGCGCCGGGCAAGCGGATGACGCGGCCATAGCCTCGCGGATCAGCGGAGGCGGGGCCGGCCGAATCGCGACGCGCGTTCGGATCGAACGGCGGCGGTTCCGCCCCCGTCCTGGTCCCCAGCACAGAATAGAGTTTCCAGACCACGAAAATCGCAATGATCGCGAAGACGATCGTCGTAGCGTCCACGGGCGGCATCCTCACACCCTAAATTTCGCGCCAATCGCGGGCAAAGCGCGAGAAAACCACGGCGACAATCACCTTGGCCCCGCCCTCAACCTAAAAGGATAAGGGCCAAGTCGCGCCGTCTCATTCGACAGATAGAGCGTGTCGGGCGGCTCCGCCAGCCCTGATATGAGGGAGGCGCTGCCTCAGCCGACGGCGATCGCCTTGCGCAACTTCGATTGATGGCGCTTCTGCTTGGCCCGATTGCCGCAGACCTCCATCTCGCACCAGCGCCGGCTCTTGTTCTTGGTCGTGTCGAGAAAGAGCCAACCGCAATGATCGCCCTGACATTGCTTGATGCGGGACAGGTCGGCCTGGGTCAGCAAAGTGAGCGCCGAAAGCGCGATCGGACCGAGCACCGCTTCGATCGGCGCCTCTTGCGGCGGCCAGGACCAGACGAAACCGCCGCCATGCGGCGTCAGCCGCGCCTTGGCGATGCAGGCGGCGTGGGCGTGGGCGAGAGCGTTGACGCTCTCGTCCGGAGCGCGCCGGCGCGAGGCCACTTCGACGCCGATCGCGAAAATGATCTCGCGCAACGCCAAGGCGCGCTTGAGAAAACGCGCGGCGAGCCCCTCGTCGGTCTGAAGCGCCGTAAGGATCGATTCGCTGTCGGCAAGGGCTAAAGCCTTGGCGTGACGCGCCCAGGAGACGACATTCTCGGCCGACCGCAAATGCTCGAGATGGCTGTGATGGCCGCGCCCCGAGGACGTGTTGGTGAAATCCAGCGCCAGATCGCAACCGATCAGCGGCAGCTTGCCGGCGCGCGATTCTGGGGTCGTCGAGAGCTCCATATAACCATCAATCCCTTGATTGGCGGACGTTACCGCTGATGCGCCTTTGGCGCAAGCGCGGCCGTTCCCTGCGCGAAAGCTGGACGCGCGAAAGCTCTGATTGTCTGGTCAGTGGGTCTCGGAGAGGGCTTTCTCGATCCGCGCGATCTCGGCCGCAGCGCCTGCGCGGGTCTTACGCTCCGCCTCGCGGTAAAGCGCGACGACGCGCTCGCCCGCCGCCGTCAGCGCCGCGCCGCCGCCTCCGGCGCCGCCCGGCCGGGCGACGACGAGAGGCTCCGCGAACATCGCGTTCAACGCCTCGACCAGCAGCCACGCCCGGCGATAGGACATTTCATGAACCCGCCCGGCGGCGGAGATCGAGCCCGTCTCGCGGATCGCTTCGAGCAGCGCGATCTTGCCCGGACCGAGCTTTCGGCCGGCGTCGAAATCAAGACGGAGCGTGACGCGCGTCGCCATAGCGGCCATTCTGCAATGAAGCGACCGGGCGAAGCAACGCGCGACATTTAAGGAGAGGAGGAATGAGCGGGGAAAACGAGATCTGTATCGAGGAATGCGCGCCAGCCGACCTTGGCGCCTGGGTCGCGCTTCGCTCGGCGCTCTGGACCGAGGAAGGCGGACAGGACCTCTTTGCCCAGGCGCAGGAGCTGATCGGGCGTCAAGGCGCGATCGTATTCCTCGCCCGCGCGCGCGGCGGCGCGACCATCGGCTTCGCCGAAGCGACATTGCGCCGCGACTACGTCAATGGCTGCGCGACCTCGCCGGTCGTCTTTCTCGAGGGTTTGTACGTTTCGCCCGGCTGGCGGCGGCGCGGCGTCGCGCGTCTTCTGTGCCGGCGCGTCGAGAATTGGGGCCGCGATCTCGGCTGCGTCGAGATGGGCTCGGATACGTACCTCGACAATGTCGAATCCCAGCGCATGCACCAAGCCTTGGGGTTCGAGGAAATGGAGCGGGTCGTTTGCTATCGCAGGGCGATCCCGCGCGACGCGACCTGACAATGCGTGGCGTGGTTTTTTGGCGAAACGAGGCGGATTTTCTCACTGTTTGCATGGCGGAGCGGAGCGCGAGATAAAATTGAGGTCAGGGACGACGGCGTTGCGTTCGCCGCCTCCGGCGGCGCTTCGCGTCCTTGAGTTCAAATTTCTCTCGCGCAAAATGCTCGCCAGGCAATCAATGAGATTTTGGGGTTGCGGCCAGCGATGGCTTGGGTGCGTTTGGGCAAGGACAATGGCCCGGTCGCTGAGGAAAGCCCCGCTCCGCCGCCGAATCCACCGAATCGAACTCCCGCTTCCAACCGGCGCCGCGGCGTGGCAAAATTTCGTCATGTCGCCTGACGTCAACGAGTTCCGCAGCTTTTATGCTTCGCCTTTGGGCGAGGTCGCGCGTCAATTGATCGGGCGGATCATTCGCGCGCGCTGGGAGAATTGCGTCGGCCAGTCGATCATGGGGCTCGGCTTCGCCGCGCCTTATCTCGATCGCTTTCGCGAGGAGGCGCTGCGCACGCTCGCTTTCATGCCGGCCGAGCAGGGGGTGGTCAATTGGCCCGCGTCGGGGCGCAGTTCCTCGGCGCTCGTCGAGCCGGACCTCTTGCCGCTGCCTGACGGGGCGATCGACCGCATTCTTGTCATTCATGCGCTCGAAGCGGCCGAGCATCCGAACGCGCTGCTCGAGGAAATCTGGCGGGTGCTGACGCCGGGCGGCCGAGCGATCGTCGTTGCGCCGTCGCGCAGCGGCTTTTGGGCGCGCGCCGACGGCACGCCTTTCGGCTTCGGTCAACCGTATTCCAAAGGGCAATTGCGCGATCTGATGCGTGAGACGCTGTTTTCGCCGATCCACTGGACCGAGGCGCTCTATGCGCCGCCGTTCCGGCGCGGCTTCTTCATCCGCTCGGCGCCGGCCTTCGAGCGCGCCGGCGCCGCGCTCGGCATGCCCTTCGCCGGCGTCTACATCGTCGAGGCGACGAAGCAGCTCTATCGGCCGGTCGCCCTACGCCGCACTCTGCGTCGCGCGTTGCCGGCTTTGGGACCGGCGCTTGCGCCGGGCGCGCACCGGGTGAATTGAGAGAGGCCCCATCGGCTATTGCGCCGGCGGCGGCGCATGGTTCTGCTTCTGCAATTCTTCGCGCTTGCGCCGCTCCTGCGTTTTGCGCACGTGGTGGCCGGCCGCGCAGCCGGCCACGGCGCCGAGCACGGCGTGATGGCCCGCGTAATGGCCGGCGATCCCGCCGGCGACGGCGCCGGTCAGGCAGCCGACCGCATGGGCGGTGTTGATCGAAGCGAGCAGACCAAAAGCGCAGGCCGTGGCGAACAAGAAGCGCATCGGTACGATCCTTTCGAAAAGCGATGGCGGCGGAAAGGGCGCCGCGGCCCTTGGATTGCGTCGCCCCTCTTTGCGCTCGGGTCCTCGCAAATGACGGTCAAGTGCGGCGATTTGCTGGCAAAAGCGCGCCGCCATCACGTTCTAGAGCTCCCGCAGCACGCTCGCCGGCTTCTCGCCGAGAATGCGCCACGACCCGACGAGGCCAAGCAGTACTGTGAAGGCGAGGGCCCCCAGCGCGGCGGCGAGGGCCGGCGCCCAAGCGAAGTCGAAATCGAGCTCCATCACGCGGGTGACGATGAAATAGGCGGCCGCTGCGCCGGCGGCCATGCCGAAGGCGGCGGTGGCGGCGCCGAGCAGGGCGTATTCGATGATGAAAGCCGCGGTGAGACGGCCGCGTGTTGCGCCAAGCGTCTTCAGCACCACTGATTCATAGATGCGGGCGCGCCGATTGGCGGCGAGCGCGCCGGCAAGGACCAGCACCGAGGTCGACAGCGCGACGGCCGAGGCCGAGCGGATCGCCACATTGAGCTTGTCGAGCAATGTGCGAAGCGCGCGCAAGGCGTCGCGAACGCGCAACGCTGCGATGGTTGGAAAAACGCGCGCCGTGTCGCGCAGGAGCGACAGCTCCCGCGACGAGCCGATGTCGTGCGGAAAAGCTGCGCTGACGAGGAACGTATGCGGCGCGCCTTTGAAGGTCTCGGACGAATAGACCAGCACGAAATTGATCGCCAGGCTGCGCCAGTTGACCTTGCGCAGATTGGCGATCGTCGCCGTGATATTGCGGCCGAGAACGTTGACGGTGATCGAATCGCCGATCTTCAAGCCGAGCCCGTCGGCGATCTCTTCTTCGAGCGAGACCAGCGGCGCCCCGGAATAGTCCCGCGGCCACCATTGGCCCCTTGTCACGACCGAGCCTTCCGGCGGCGCGTCGGCATAGGTGACGCCGCGATCGCCCTCCAGCGCCCAGGCGACATTCTCCTTGGCCTTGAAACCCTCGGCCGGCTTGTCGCCGATCTTGATGATGCGCCCGCGCATCATCGGCGCCTCGACGATCTTCGCCTCCGGCGCCTCTTTGCCGAGAAAGGCGCGGAAATTGTCGAGATCGGCGCCGCGGACATCGAGAAAGTAGAAGCTCGGCGTCTCGCTCGGCGACGTATGGCCAAGTTCGTCGCGCAGCGCGCCGTCGATGAGGGTCAAGGTCACGAGAACCGCGAGCCCCAAACCGAGCGAGAGTACGACCGAGGGCGTCAGCGCGCCAGGGCGATGGATATTGGCGAGAGCCCAGCGCCATTCGAGGCCGTTCAATCGCGGCGCGCGGCGAGCGAGCGCCATGATGGCCAAAGCGACCAGCCGAAGCGTGAGAAAGCCGGCGATCGTCGCAATGACGACGATGACGGCGATGCGGCGCTCGGCGCTCATCGCAATGGCGAGAAACGCGAAAGCGGCGGCCGCGAGAAGCGTCAGTATGACATAGCGCCGCCGCGGCCAGGCCCGGCCGGGCTCGACGAGGTCGCGAAACAGGGCCGATACCGGCAGATCATGGGCGCGACCCAAAGGCGCGAGCGAGAAGACGAAAGCCGTCAACAGGCCATAGAGGAGGCCGAGACCGAGTTCGCCGGGAAAGATCGAGGGCGCCAGCGGAAAAGGAATGACGAGGCCGAAGAGGACGTTGACCAGAAAGGGCAGGGCGGCGCCGAGCGCGAGGCCCGCGCCGATGCCGATCAGCGCAACGGCGAAAAATTCGATCAGCGCGACGGCGACGACTTCGCCGCCGGTCGCCCCGATCGACTTCAGCGTCGCCAAAGTCGCGCGTTTGCGCTCGACGAACCCTTGCGCGGCATTGGCGACGCCGACGCCGCCGACGATCAACGAGGTCAGGCCGATCAGCGCGAGAAATTCGGTGAAACGATCGAGGTTCTTGGAAAAGGCCGGAGAAACGGCGCCGCGGCCGACCGCCTCCCAGCCCGCTTCCGGAAAGCCTTTCTTGGCTTCGCCGAGAAAGGCTTTGACCGCCCGCTCGTCCGGCGGCTCGCCGCCGGGGTTGATCAGGACGCGCGTCGTCCAGCGCACCAGCGAGCCGGGCTGGACGAGCCCGCTGGCGTCGAGCGCGGCAAGAGAGATGAGGACGCGTGGAGCGAGGCCTATCCCTGAGCCGAGCCGGTCGGGCTCCGATTCCAACGCCGCGCGGATTTGTACTTTGAGCGCGCCGATGGACAGCGTATCGCCGACCTTGACGTTGAGCCGTTCGAAGAGCGCATCCTCGACCGCCGCGCCGAAGACGCCGTCCTTCGGGGCGAGCGCTTCTTTCGGCGTCATGGCGGGCGCAAATTCCGCCTGGCCGATCAAAGGCCAAGAATTCTCGACCGCTTTCAGTTCGACCAGCGCCGCGTCGCCCGCTTCGGTGCGCGCCATCGCCCTCAACGTCGCGAGATTCGACAGCGCGCCATGCGCGGCGAGGTAGATCCGCTCAGCGTCGGACAATTGACGATGGATCAAGGAGAAAGCGACGTCGCCGCCGAGGATTTCGCGCCCGTCCCGCGACAGGCCGTCGCCGAGGCTGCGCGCCAGCGAATTGACGCCGACGATCGTGGCGACGCCTAGCGCGATGCAGGCGAGAAAGATGCGCAATCCGGCAAGGCCGCCGCGCAGGTCGCGGAACGCCAGGCGTAGGATCGGTGGGAGCGAGGATCCGAGCATTTGGGATCAGGCCGGGACTGGCGTTGGCGCTTCCGTCTCGATGCGGCCGGAGCGCAGACGTATCGTCCTGTCGCAGCGCGCCGCGAGATCGGGATCATGCGTGACCAGAACAAGCGTCGCGCCGCGCCGGCCGCGCAGATCGAAGAGGAGTTCGATGATCGCCTGGCCGGTCGTCTCGTCGAGATTGCCGGTCGGTTCGTCCGCGATGAGAATCGCCGGGCGAGGCGCGAGCGCCCTCGCCAGAGCGACGCGCTGCTGCTCGCCGCCGGAAAGCTGGGCCGGATAATGCGCGGTGCGATCGCCGAGGCCGACCGCTTCGAGCTCGCGCCGGGCACGGGTCAGGGCATCGGGCGCGCCGGCAAGCTCGAGCGGGATGGCGACGTTCTC
>DASZFX010000552.1:0-9495 GCA_035939375.1 Roseiarcus sp. | reverse complement strand
CGCGGCACGGAACCGGTGATCGCCACCGCTACAAGCACCGGCCGACTCATCACACGCCTCGCAGGGATCAAACGACGTTTCGCTGGCGCGAAAAGCGCCTGAGGACGGGTTCTAGTCGATTGGCGCGCGCTTGGGTAGCGGGCGGGTAGTCGCTTGGCTCCGGGACACAAAACCGGAACCCGAGGGTCGGCGGACCGCCTTTCATTCGGCGCAAGAGCCCGCGCGGCTTCAGCGCCAGCTCTTCATTCGAATTTCCCTTACGCCTCCTTCTCGCGTCCGCCCGAAGAACCTTCCCGCCACCAGGCCAAGACGAGCGCGCCGAGTAGCGCGGCCAAGCCAAGGAACCCGATCGCCAGCGGCATGGAGGCGACGCCGACGATGACGCTCGATTCGGTACGCTTCACCCCGATATAGCCTGCGCCGCCATAGCTGACGCCGGCATGCATGGCGACGATGCTCGGCATGGCGATGTCGCCGCCGGCGTCGGTTGCGAGTCGACGCACCGTGCCGCCGGTCGCTTCCGCGAGCGGGCGCAGTTTCTCGAGGGTCGACACGACCTCTTGGAATTCGATCGGATTGGCCGGTCCGACGTTGACCAGGGCCTGGCGCTCGCCGTCGCCGACCCGATAGAGCCCGAATTTGTCCACCTCGATCGTCGCCCGCGACAGGCCCGGCTCGGCGGGTTTGAGTTGCGCCTTGAAGGTCTCGCCGGTCGGGCCGGTCACTGTCGCCTCCGGGACGTCGCCCTTGAGGCTTTGGCGTTCGATGGTGAGGGCGCGGCCGTGCGCGTTGGCGCGCAGGGCCTCCTCTTCCAGCTCGGGCTCCTTCATCAGCCAATGGGCGAGGCGCCGCAACAGATCGAGATGCGGGCCGCCGCCTTCGAAGCCGCGCGCCCACAGCCACAATTGATCGCTGAGCAGCAGGGCGATCCGTCCCTTGTCTACGCGCGAGAGCACCAGCAACGGGCGGTTGTCGGCGCCATTGAGGATGTTGACGCCGCTCGTCGGCTCCGCCCCGATCTGGCGGAACCACGGGCCCCACGCCGGCGGCGACGATTCGCTTCCGGTCAGACCGCGCGTCACCGGATGACGGGCGCCTTCCGGCGAGATCGTCGCGCGGAATTCGCGGTCGATGACGTCGCCGTCCGGCTTGGCCGGGGCGATCTCGCCGAGCGGCGAGAAATAGAGGCCCTCCGGCGTCGAATAGTCCGGCCCCTCCGCCATCAGCACGGCGCCGCCCTGGCGTACATAGGAGACGATATTGTCGAAGTAGATTTTCGGCAGGATGCTCTGGCTGGAATAGCGATCGAGGATGATCAGGTCGAAATCCTTGATCTTGCGACCGAAGAGATCCGCGACCGGAAAGGCGATCAGCGAGAGTTCGTTGATCGGCGTGCCGTCGACCGATTTCTCCGGCGGGCGCAGAATGGTGAAATGGACGAGATCGACATTGGCGTCCGACTTTAAGAGGTTGCGCCACATCCGCTCGCCTTGGTGCGGCTCGCCCGAGACCAGCAGCACGCGCAACTTGTCGCGCACGCCGTCGATCGTGACGACGGCCTTGTTGTTCAACGTCGTCAGTTCATTGGCGATGGGCGCGACTTCCAGTTCGACGACATTGGGCCCGGCGTGATCGATGGCGACCGGCACGCGGATTGTGTCGCCGACCGCGGCTTTGAGCGTCGCGACTTTGGCGCCGTCGCGACGCACGTCGAGCGACACCGGCTCGCCGGCGTCGGCCGTATCGAGGACGCGGGCGATGATCGTCTGCTCCTTGCCGACTATGCCGAAGCGCGGCGCCTCGACAAGCTCGATGCGCCGATCGCGCTCGCCTTCGTGGCCGGTGACGAGGGCGTGAACCGGCGCTTTGAATCCGAGCGCCCCCGCGCTCGGGGGAATGTCATGGACGACGCCGTCGGTGATGAGGATGGCCGCCCCGACCCGTTCCGGCGGCACATCTGCGAGGCCCGCTTGCAAGGCCGAGAACAGGCGTGTGCCCTGGTTTTCAGAATCGGCCTTGCCGGCTTCGATGACGCGCGTCTCGACATTGCCGAGCGCTGCGAGCCGCTTCTGCGTCTCGGCGAGCGCCGCGTCCGTCTGCGCCATGCGAGCGCCGATCGTCTGGCTGTCCGAGCGATCGACGACGACAGCGACGACGTCCTTCAGGGGACGGCGATCCTCTCTGGTCAGCGAGGGGTCGGCGAGCGCTGCGAGAAGCGCCGCGAAGGCAAGGCCGCGCAGAAGCGCGCCGCGCCGCCGCCGGACGAGCGCCAAGGCGACGAGAAGAAAGGCGACAAGGCCCAGCGCCTCGAGCGCCGGCCAAGGCAGAAGCGGGGAGAAGAGAATCGAATAAGCGTTCAATGCGACAGCCTGTCGAGTATGTCGCGCGCATGGACCTGATCGGCTTTGTAATTGCCGGTCAGCGTGTACATCACGAGATTGACGCCGCCGCGCAGCGCGAGTTCGCGTTGGCGCGGGCCGCCGGGAAAGAGGGGATAGAGCGGCTGGCCGTCTTCGTCTGCGGCCCAGGCGGCGGCCAGGTCGTTCGACGTGAGGACGATCGGCGAGACGCTGTCGCCGGCTCTGGCGGCGCGCACCTGCGTATCGTTCGGATCAGGCGGGGGCAGCGCCTCGATCCAGGTCTGGCCGATCGTGGTGCGGCCGACGAAACCGTCGATCAGATAGAAGCTCTTGGTCACGACATGGTCCCGCGGCACGGGCTCAAGCTCGGGAATGTCGACGCCGGCCAGCAGCTTGCGCAGCCAAAGCGCTTCCGGCGTCGGCGGTCCGCCCGGACGCGCGGCGAGCGCGTCGCGCGTGTCGAAGATGACCGTTCCCCCGCCTTTCATGAAGGCGGCGATGCGCGTCACCGCCATGGCCGGCGGCTGCGGCCGGCTGGCGACGATCGGCCAATAGATGAGTGGGTAGAAGGCGAGTTCGTCGCGCGCCGGATCAAGCCCGATCGGCTCGCCCGGCGAAAGAGAGGTGCGCTGCGCAAGGATGCGCGAAAGGGTGAGGAGGCCGAGACGGCTCGCTTCGTCCGTCGCCGCGTCGCCGGTCACAATATAGGCGAGATGGGTGGCGAGCGCCGCCTCCTTGTCGCGCTCGGCGACCGGCGCCGGATTGGCGGCGAGAGCCGGGCGCGGCGAGGGAGCGAAGAGGAGCGCAAGCGCGAGCATCGCCGCGCCCGCCGGTCTCGCGCGGCGCAGCGACAGCGCGCCGCCGATCCACAGGCTCGCCAGCGCGTCGATGATCAGGCCGATAAGCGCGCCAGCGAGCAGCCAGACGCGCAGATCCAGCGGCGCGGCGACGGCGAGCGCGTCGTTCTTGACAGTCAGTCCCGCATAGTCGGCGGGCGTCAGCGTCGCATCGGATTTGAGCGTGTTGATCGCCGTCAAAGCCTCGCCCGCGCCGTAGAAGCCCGGCGGATGGGCCGCGTCGGCCGGGCCGGCGAAATCGGCGGCGATCGGCTGGGCGGAGGCCGGCGGCGCGCCAAGCACGCCAAACCCGTCGAGCGCGCTCTTCGGCGGCCGGGTCGCGACCGGGCCCTTGGCGCCGGCGGCATCGGCGTCGGGCGTCGATTGCGCGGCCAGCGCGACGACCCGGCGCAACATCTCGACGAAGAGGCCGGACAAAGGCAGGTTCGACCAGGTCGTGTCCGCCGTGACATGGAAGAGTACGACGAGGCCCTTGCCGCGCTGGTCCGCAGTCACCAGAGGCGTGCCGTCGGCGAGCCGCGCCCAGGTCTTGGCGGCAAGGCCCGGCTCGGGCTCGGCGAGAACCTGGCGCGACACGGTCACTTCATCGGGGACCGAAAGGCCGAAGAACGGGCTGTCGCGGTCGAAGGCGGCGAGCCGTTTCGGCGTCTCCCAGGAGAGCGCGCCGCCGAGCGTGCGCCCGCCGCGCCGCAATTCCGTCGGCGTCAGATCGTCGGCGGAAGCGGCGAGCCGGCTGCCGGCGAAGCGCACGAGCACGCCGCCGTCGTCGACGAATTTCGTCAGCGCCTCATGGGCCGGCCCGGCCGCAACGCTCATATCGGCAAGCATGAGCACGCTCGGCTTTTCGGCGATCAGCGAGACGATCGGATCGCTGGCGCTGTCGCGCCATTCGCGCAAATCGGCGAACGGGGCGAGCGCCCGCGACAAATAGTACGTCGGCGACAGCAACGGCTGGGCGACGTCGACGCTGACGCCAGAGGCGATCGCCACCCGCCGCCTTCGCCAACGCTCATCGAGGAGGACCACGGCGCCGGCCGAGCGCTCGTCGTCGATGGCGATGCGCGAGACCTGATTGCGCAATTCCGTCGGCAAATCGAAATTCGCGGTCGCCTGATCGGCGACGCCGAAATCGAAGGGCGCTTCGCCGATAGTCAGGCCCTTGGCGTCGACGGCGCGCACGGAGCCTTTTTGCCGCGAGCTTGCGCCGGCGCGCAGGACTTTGGCTTCGAGCGCGCCGGTCACGGCGTCGATGCTGGTCAGACCGAGCGCCGCGCCCGCGCCGAGAAGCACGCTCGCCTCGCGTCCCTTGGCGAGCGTGGCGAGTTCGCGCGCGAAAGGATCGGTCTGGCCGAGCGAAGTCCCATCGGCGAGCCAGACGATTTCGGCGTGCGGAAACGCATTGAGGAACCGCCGGATCGGCGTAAGGATCGCCATGCGGTCCGGCGCGTAGGGCTGTGGCGCCAGGGCGCGCAACCGTTCGGCGTTCCGCGCCGGCTCGGCCGGCGCCACGTCGACGCCGCCTTGTGAGACGGGCAGCAAGGCGGCGAGACGGCCGTCGCGCGCCGCCGTTTCGAGGCGCGAGCCGATGAGCGCCTTGCGCGCGTCCCAGCTCGGCGCGGCCGGCCAGCCGTCGTCGACGATCATCAGCAACGGTCCGGCGCCGCCGCCGAAAAGCGCAGGGTTCCAGATGGGCCCGGCCATTGCCAATACCGCAGCGGCGGCAATGGCGAGCCGCAGCGCTAACAGCGGCCATGGCGTGCGCGCCGGGGTCTGATCCTTGCGCTCGATGCCCAGTAAGAGGCGTAGCGGCGGAAAGATCGCCTGACGCGGCCGCGGCGGCGTGATGCGCAAAAAGACGTAGAGCGCGGCGAGCAGAACCAGCGTGACGAGGGCGGCGGGAGCGGTGAAGGCGAGAGGCAGGCCGAACATCTCAGGCGCCTCGGGCCGAATGGAGCGAAGACGGCGCTTCCAGCCGCATGCGCAGGGCGAGCAGAGCCTCGGCCGCCGGCCGATCGGTACGATGAATGGCGAAGCTCCAGCCGCGCGCTGCGCAAGCTTCGCGAACCGCCTCGCGGTGGCGATTGAGGCGCTTCAGATACTCTTGGCGCAGGCCTTGCGCGCGCGGCGCGCGCAGACGCGCCGCGCCATCCGCGCCGACGAATTCGGTGTGGCCGCGGAACGGAAAAGTCTCTTCGATCGGATCGGCGATCATCAGCGCGTGGCCCTCGGCGCCTTCGGCCGAGAGTATGTTGATGCAACGCCGCGCCGCTTCTTCCTCGGCGAGGAAATCGCCGAACAACACCGCCTTGGCGTGCGCCTTCAGCGGCGGGGCGACCGGCAAAGGCGTGTGTTCGGAACTCAAGCGCTCGTCGATCGCGATCGCCTCGGCGAAGCGCTCGATGACGCCGCGCGTCGCCACCGGTCGGGTGAGGCCGATAAGGCCGACGCGTTCGCCGCCGCGCACCAGGAGATCGGCGGCGGCGAGCGCGAGCACGACGGCGCGCTCGACCTTCGCGGCTTGCGCCATCGGCGAAGCAAAGCGCATCGAAGCCGATCGATCGACCCACAACCAGACGGTATGGGCCGCCTCCCATTCGCGCTCGCGCACATAGGCGCGATCCTCGCGGGCGGAACGTCGCCAATCGATGCCCGCGGCGGGCTCGCCGGAAATGAACGGTCGAAACTGCCAGAAATTCTCGCCGGGTCCGGCGCGGCGGCGCCCGTGGACGCCATACATCACGCTCTGTGCGACTTTCTTGGCCGCCACGACGAGGCTCGGCAGTCGCGCCGCCAATGTCGAAGCTTCGCTCCGCCAGTTTGGGCCGGCGACGTCGATGGCGGGGGCCGCGCGTGGAGCGCTCGCCATCCGATCAGCCGATCGTCTTGGCGACGAGGCGCGAGATCACGTCGGTCACATTCTCGCCTTCGGCGCGCGCCGCGAAAGTCAGCGCCATGCGGTGCTTCAGGACCGGCTCGGCGAGCGCTGCGACGTCGTCCTTTGACGGCGACAGGCGCCCGTCGACCAAGGCGCGCGCCCGCGTCGCCAGCATCAGAGCCTGAGCCGCGCGCGGGCCTGGACCCCAGGAGATCGATTTGACCATCTCGGGATCTCCCTCTCCCGGCCGCGCCGCGCGCACGAGGTCGAGGATCGCCTCGACGACGCTTTCGCCGACCGGAACGCGACGGACGAGGCGCTGCGCCTCCATCAAATCGTCGGCGGTCATCGCCGGCCTCGCCCTGGCCTCGGCTTCGCCGGTCGTCTCAATGAGAATGCGGCGCTCGGCGATCCGATCGGGATAGCCGACGTCGATCTGCATCAGGAAGCGGTCGAGTTGCGCCTCCGGCAAAGGATAGGCCCCTTCCTGCTCCAATGGATTTTGCGTCGCCAGCACGTGGAAGGGACGCGGCAGGTCGTGACGCGCGCCGGCAATGGTCACGTGATGCTCCTGCATCGCCTGCAGAAGCGCCGATTGCGTGCGCGGGCTCGCGCGATTGATCTCGTCGGCCATCAGCAATTGCGCAAAGATCGGGCCCTTGATGAAGCGGAAGGAGCGGCTGTGGTCGCTCGCCTCCTCCATCACTTCCGAGCCGAGAATGTCGGAAGGCATCAAATCGGGCGTGAATTGCACGCGCCGGGCGTCGAGGCCGCAGACAATGCCGAGAGTCTCGACCAGCTTGGTCTTAGCGAGGCCCGGCACGCCGATCAACAAGCCGTGACCGCCGGCTAGAAGCGTCGCCAAGGTCTGTTCGATGACCCGATCCTGGCCGAAAATGACCTTGCCGACGCCGCTGCGCGCGGCGGCGATTTTTTCGAGCGCAGCATCGGCGGAGCGCGCGACGACCTCTTCCATATCGGTGACGGCGGCCTCTTGAAGCGTGCTCATCGAATCTCCACGGCGATTGTGTTGGCGAAGCTTTCTCTTTTGCCGCGCCGCCACTAGTTTAAGGCTTTACGCGGCGAAATGAACCGCCGCGAGGCGATGCAAGATGCTTGCCCACAAAGATGCGCGAGATTATGGCGATTGGATTGTCACAATCCGATGATCGGCCGCCGGAGGAGCGGCTCGGCCGGGCGCCGGATGAGGCTTTGCGCGGTCTCGAAGGCGCTTATGAGGCGCAAAAGCGCGGGCCCGCGCCGGTTCATTTGTGGAATCCGCCCTATTGCGGCGAGATCGACATGCGAATCGCGGCCGACGGGACCTGGTTCTACAACAATTCGCCGATCGGCCGATTGCCGCTGGTCCAGCTTTTCTCGTCCATTCTGAGGCGCGACGAGGACCGCTATGTCCTTGTCACGCCTGTTGAACGGGTCGGCATCAAGGTCGACGATGCGCCGTTTCTCGCGGTGGAGATGATCGTCGAGGAGCGGCAAGGCGGGCGGCGTCTAACGTTTCGCACCAATGTCGAAGATTTCGTCACCATCGATCGGGAGCACCCGCTGCGCTTCGAACGCGGCGCCGCCGAAGGGCTCAAGCCCTATGCGCTGGTGCGCGGCGGTCTGTGGGCCTTGGTCAAACGCGCTTTGTTCTATGATCTTGTCGCGCTCGGCGAGACGCGCGTTCAAGACGGCGAGGATTGGTTCGGCGTCGCGTCCAGCGGCGCGTTTTTTCCGATGATCCGCGCCGCGGAGCTCGAGGACTTATGAACGCGCCCCCGTCCGGCTTCTATTCGGCCGAGGATTTTCGCGCCCGCGCCCGGGCACGGCTTTCGCTCGACTTGCCGGAAGGCGCGCTGAACCCCCTGATCGCGCCGAAACGCGGCGACTTCGCCCTCAACACATTGACGCCGGACAAGAACGCTGTCGGCGCGGCGCGCCCGGCTGCGGTTCTGGCGCCGATCGTGGCGCGGCCCGAAGGCGCGACCGTGCTGCTCACCCAGCGCGCCGCCGCTTTGCGCCAACATTCCGGGCAAATCGCCTTCCCCGGCGGCAAGATCGACGACAACGAGACGCCGCTTGTCGCGGCCTTGCGCGAGACGATGGAGGAGATCGGGCTCGAGGCGCGCCACATCGAGCCGGTCGGCTGGCTTGATCCGTACCTGACCGGCACCGGCTTTCGCATTCTGACGATGACGGCCATCGTCGAGCCTCCATTTGTGCTTTCGATCAACCGCAGCGAAGTCGAGGAGGTCTTCGAGACGCCGCTGAGCTTCCTGATGAACGCCGCCAATCATCAACGCCAGTCGCGCGAATGGCAGGGGCGCTTACGCCAATTCTACGTTATGCCCTATGAGAATCGTTACATTTGGGGCGCGACCGCAGGCATCCTGCGCAATCTCTATGAGAGGCTCTATTCCTGATGCTGCGGGCTGTGCTCGAGCCGACCGCCCTGTTCCTAAGCCCCTTCGTCGTCTTTGCGGCCTATCTCGTGCTGCGGGCGCGCTATCCGTTGGAAGTAGAGCATTGGTCGCGCGGACGCGTTTCGACTCTCGCCCTGATCGGTCTCGTCGTCGCGATCGTCGGCATGTTCCTTCTTGCTTCTTTTGCTCCGCGCGGCCAGGGCGCATATGTGCCCGCCCACATCAAGGACGGCCAATTGATTCCAGGCCATATCGAATGAACGCGCTTGCAACCGTCGTCGACGGACGTCTCCTCGATCGCAGGGTGCTGACCAAGGGTCGCCTCGCTCACGCGCTCGAAGCGCTCGACGGCGACGGCGAAGAGACGCGCGTCGTCGGCGGCGCGGTGCGCGATCTCGTACTTGGCCTTCGGGTGAGCGATTTCGATCTCGCAACCACCGCGACGCCGAAGGAAATCATGCGGCGGGCGCGCTTCGCCGGCTTCAGGACCGCGCCGACCGGCCTCGCTCACGGCACGGTGACGGTGATCGTCGAGGGCGCGCCCTTCGAGACGACGACGCTGCGCGAGGACATCGAACACGACGGGAGGCACGCCAAAGTTCGGTTCGGCCGCGATTTTGAAAAGGACGCCCTCAGGCGCGACTTCACGATCAACGCCTTGTCGCTTTCCCGCGACGGAATCGTACATGACTACGCCGGCGGCCTCGCCGATCTTTCCGCGCGCCGCGTGCGTTTCATCGGCGACGCGCGCCAGCGCATTCGCGAGGACTATCTGCGCGCCTTGCGCTTCTTTCGCTTCTCGGCGGCTTACGGCGAAGGGCGGCTCGACGAAGAGGGCTTCCTGGCGACCGTTCGGGAGCGCGACGGGCTGCGGCGGCTGTCGCGCGAGCGCGTCGCCGCGGAGCTTTTCAAGCTTTTGAAGGCGCGACGCGCCGTCGAAGTCGTGACCCAGCTTTGCGAGTCGGGGCTGCTCATCCCGC
>DASZFX010000551.1:0-6042 GCA_035939375.1 Roseiarcus sp. | reverse complement strand
CGGGCGACGGCGATGCGGCTTGGTCTTCCGATCAGCGCGATCGACAATACGCTTTATGACGCGTTCGGCCAGCGTCAGGTATCGGTGATCTACAGCGCGCTCAATCAATATCATGTCGTCATGGAGGTCGCGCCGCGTTATTGGCAGGACCCAGAGACGTTGCGCCAAATCTTTGTCTCGACCGCAGGGGCCAATCCTTCCGGCACGCAAACGACCGGGGCGCCGGCAGGAAGTTACCTCGCCAATGCGACGAACAGCGCGGCGTCGGCCGCCGCGACCATCGCCGCCGATTCGGCGCGCAACCTTGCGATCAATTCGATCGCGGCGGCAGGCCATTCCAGCGCCTCGGCCGGCGCTTCGGTCTCGACCTCCAAGGAGACAATGGTCCCGCTCTCCGCCGTCGCGAGCTTCGGGCCGGGTCTGACGCCGCTTGGGGTCAACCATCAAGGGCCGTTTGTCGCAACCACGATCTCGTTCAATCTTGCGCCCGGTCACGCATTGAGCGAAGCGCAGACGGCCATCCGCGACGCAATGCTCGATCTTCATATGCCGGCCTCGATTCGCGGGTCGTTCGCCGGCACCGCGGCGACCTATCAACAGTCGCTGTCGGACGAGCCCTTGCTGATCGCCGCCGCGCTCGCCGCCATCTATATCGTGCTCGGCATTCTCTATGAGAGCTACGTCCATCCGCTGACCATCCTTTCGACGCTGCCCTCGGCCGGCGTCGGCGCGGTGCTGGCGTTGAAACTCTTCAACACCGAATTCACGATCATCGCCTTGATTGGCGTCATTCTGCTCATCGGCATCGTCAAGAAAAACGCGATCATGATGATCGACTTCGCATTGCAGGCGGAGCGCGACGGCATGGCGCCGCGCGAGGCGATCGCTCAGGCCTGCCTTTTGCGATTCCGGCCGATCATGATGACCACTTGCGCGGCGCTCTTCGGCGCCCTGCCGCTGGCCTTCGGATCGGGCGAAGGCTCCGAACTCCGTCATCCACTGGGTATTTCGATCGTCGGCGGGTTGATCGTCAGCCAGGCATTGACGCTCTACACGACGCCCGTCATTTATCTTTACCTCGATCGGTTCAGCCGTTGGCTGCGCAGCTTGTGGAATCGCATGTATCTTGGTCGCCCTGAGGAGGGCGTTGCTGGAGTGCGTTGATGGGGCGCACGCAGGGGCCCGGCCGCGGCTGGGGCATGGTCGGCGTTGCGCTGACGGTCAGCGGCTGCGCGGTCGTCGGGCCCGATTATGTCAAGCCGGCCGCGATCGTTCCCGCTCAATACAAGGAGATCAAGGGTTGGAAGTTCGGCCGGCCGCGCGATGAATACGAGAAGGGCGCGTGGTGGGAAGTGTTCCACGACCCCGAGCTCAGCACGCTCGAAGCGCAGGTTGCGATCAGCAACCAGACCTTGAAGGCGGACGAAGCGAACTACCGCGAAGCGCAGGCGCTCATCGCGCAGGCGCGGGCGCAGCTCTTTCCGACCCTGACCCTCAACGCCAGCATCGAGCGAGGCAACAACGCCAGCGGCCTGGTCCTGACCACGCTGTCGGGGCAGGCCAATGCGAGCTGGACGCCTGATCTTTGGGGCAAGGTGCGCCGCACGATCGAGGGCCAGGCGGCCGGCGCGCAGGCCAGCGCCGCCGATCTCGCCAACGCCAAGCTGTCGGCCCAATCCGCGCTCGCCACCGCCTATTACCAATTGCGTGAGACCGATTCACTGCATGATCTTCTGGACAATACCGTCAAGCAGTACAAGCGCGCGCTCGACATCACCCAAAATCAATATCAAGCCGGCACAGCGGCGCGTTCCGACGTCATCACGGCGCAGGCTCTCGTGCTCGCCGCCCAGGCGCAGGAAATCAATACCGAGGTCGCGCGCGGGCAATTCGAACACGCTATCGCCGTGCTGATTGGGCGCCCGCCGGCCGGGCTAAGCATACGGCATGGCGCCCTGACCCATGATCCGCCGCATATTCCGCTGCGCCTGCCCTCGACGCTTCTTGAGCGCCGGCCGGACATCGCCGCCGCCGAGCGCACGATGCAGCAGCAGAACGCCCAGATCGGCGTCGCCATCGCGGCCTACTATCCCGATATCACGCTGACCGGGCTCATCGGCGGCGCCGGCACGCTCGGCGTAAAATCCATCGCCGGGGCCAATCCGGTTTGGTCGATCGCCGCGTCCTTCGCGCAAACACTGTTCAACGGCGGCCTCACCGACGCGCAAGTCGCCGCGGCCCGCGCAACTTACGAGGCGAGCGTCGCCACCTATCGCCAGACAGTGCTGGCCGCCTTCGGGCAAGTGGAGGATCAGCTTGTCGCGATCCGCGTGCTGGCGAGCGAGGAAAGCGTGCAGGTCGAGGCCGTCAAGGCTGCCGAACAGGCGGTGCAGATCGCGCTCAACGAATATCGCGCCGGCACGCAGAATTTCACCACGGTTGTGACCGCCGAAGCGACGGCCCTGTCGGACGAAGAATCCCTGCTGTCGACGCGCGAGCAACGCGTCGAGGCGGCGGTCGCGCTTGTCGTCGCGCTCGGCGGCGGCTGGACCGAGGCCCAATTGCCGGCCGAAACGCAGTGACGCTTCGACGGCTCTCCGGCTATCCGAAAAGCTGATAGCGCTTGGCGGCGGCCATTGCGTTGCGGATGTCCGCGCCGGTGACGACGCCGAGATGGGAAGCGCGCGAGGCGCGAATCGCGGCGAGCAGGGCTTGTGGACCGGCGGGATCGGCCAGCGGGCCGTCGCCGCCCTCTGCAAAGAGTTGTTCGAGAGAGGCGCGCGCCTGTGGATCGTCGCTCTGCTCCACAGCCAGGACGAGGGCGAGGGCCGCTCGATTGGCGACGCCGATCCTGGCGAGACGATAGACATTGAGGAATCGTTTGACGGCGCGCGGCGTCGCCGCGGCGAGCGGCGCGATCGCTGTCAGCACTGCAGCCTCGGCCGAGCCGATCGGCTCGCTTAAGCCCGATTGCCGGGCGTCGACCGGCGGTTGCGACGGCGCGCCGGCCCCGGCGAGCAGCCGCGCAACGATCCGTTCGCCGCCGACGGCCCCCACGCCCCTCACATTGAACGCGATCTGGAACAATCGCTCCATTCGCTCGCGCAAGCGCGCCTGATCGCCGATTGTCGAAGAAAGCGAGGCAGGATCGAAAGCGCAAAGGGCGACAAAGGCGCGGCCGAGCAGGGAATGAACCGTTTCGATGAGGGCGAGCGCGTCGTGGCCCGGCAGCGCGTCGAGATTGTCGATGGCGAATACGATGCGTCTTGGGGCGGCGAGCGGCGCGGGCGACTCCAGACTGACGATCGGCGCGACGGGTTCAACCGGCGCCGCGATCGCCTTATCCAAAGCCGTCAAGAAGGCGCGCGCCGCCGCCTGCGGCGCTGAAGCCGGCTCCAGGAACGACGGCGTCGGGCCGCGGGTCGGCGTTACGGGCGCGCGCGACTTGGCGCGCTTCTCGGCCGTTTCGGCATGACGCGCCGCGGTGTCGGCCTCGATAGTGAGCGCCGAAATTCGTCGATTGACCCGCGCCAACGCCGCATCGAGATCGCGGCTGCGTTCGCGCACATCGGAGTTCAAGAGCCGGGCGCCGCGCAGAAGACTGGCTGCGAAGATGAAGGCGCGCCAAAGATTGAGCGCGAGGGCCAGCGCGCCCAGGGCGAAGAAGGCCGCGACGACGTAGCCGATCCAATCGCTATTGGCGGTCAGCCAATCGGCGCCGGCGGCGGCCGGCGCGCCGAGCCCTTTCAACCAAGTCGCGACGGCCGCGTTGCGCAATTGCGCCGCGCCGAGCGCCAGCGCGAAAAAGACGACCGCGGCCAGCAGAAGACGCGTTTGACTGCTATAGGCCCAGATCGAGCGGAGCCCGACGCCGACGCCTGAGCCGCCGCCGGCGAGATCGCGCACCAAATCCTTGAAATTGGCGATCGGCTCGCCATTGGCGAAATCGAATCGGCGCAGCCGCGCTTCGATCCGACCGCGGCTCGCGCGCGCATACGCGTCGACCCGCGATCCGGGCGTCTCGAAGAGCACGACGTCGCTTAGACGCGCCTGGCGCGCCTCAAGTTCGTCGCGCGACTGACGCTCGGCTTCGAGGCGTCGACGCGCCTCATCATGCCGCTCGAGGGCTTTGCTGGCGGCGACATGCGGGTCGGCGCCGGCATGAGCGGCCTCGTCGGCGAGCGCAATGTAATTAGCGCCTTCGCCTGAGTCGCGGCCGAGCGCGGCATAGGTCTCGGCCGCGATCGCCGTAATCGGATCGCCGGCCATCGCCGCCGCGTCAACGCGGACGGTGACGATTTCGCTGACGAAAGGTCCGTTCATCCCCTTCGCCGCAGCGCCGAGCGCCTCAACGCCGGCCACGATGCGATCGAGCGCGAAGCTCTTGCCGGCCCCCGAAGGCCCGACGATCGCGATCATCATCGGGGTTTGCCCATCGCGATGGGCGACCAACTCAATGATCGGCCGGATCGCGTTCGACGTATCGAGAAGATCAGGCCCGTGGAGCGCGTCCGCAATGAATGGCGCGTCGCGTCCGACGGGGGGCGGGGCGACGTCGCCGATCGGTCGAAATGGCTCGGGGTCGGGCAGGGGCGCGTTCAACACCTTCCTCCGTAAAATATTCTCAAAACCCTGGGTCAGGGGCTTGGCCTGCCGCCATTATGGACTTTGAAAGGCGCCCGCGCAAAGCGGCGCGCCAAGGCCGTCAGTTCTTGGGAACGCTGTGACGGCGCCCATGCAGCACAGTCAAGCGGCGCGCCTGGGCGCCCACGGCCTGCTTGGGCAATTTCTCGGCAATGCCATAGATGCGCTCGCGCCGGTCGAGTTCGCCGAGCACGGCCTCGGGCGTCACGCCGCATTCGGCCCAGACAACGACGAGGTGATAGAGAAGGTCAGCGCTCTCGAGGACGACGGATTCGCGGTTCATCTGAACGGCGTCGAGCCCGACCTCGATCGCCTCCTCGGCGAGTTTCTTGGCCATTTTCTGCACGCCGTCGCGAAACAGCTTGGACGTGCGCGACAACGCCGGGTCGCGCTCCCGGGCGGCCATTACGGAGGAGAACAGGCGCTCAAGCGAATCACTCATCAGGGAAAGATACTCGCTTCAATTCGTAAATCATTGGAAAACGCCCAAAAGTTCTGCCGGTTCGGCGGCGTCAGGCCGCCAAGCTGTCGAACAGGCCTCGCCCGTCGGTTCCCCCGACCAAGGGATCGATCAAGTTCTCGGGATGCGGCATCAGTCCGAGAATGTTGAAGTCGCCGCCATAGACGCCGGCGATGTCATGCGTCGAGCCGTTGGGATTGGCGGCGCCGCCGACGACGCCCGCCGCATCGCAATAGCGAAAGGCGACGCGGCCCTCGGTCTCGAGACGACGAATCGTCTCTTCGTCGGCTTCGAAATTGCCCTCGCCATGGGCGATGGCGAATTTCAGCACTTGGCCAGGCGCATAGGCGCGTGCGAAGGGCGTCTGTGAGTTTTCAACGCGCAGGTGCTGCATTTTGCAGACGAAGCGGCGATCGGCGTTGCGCATCAGGACGCCCGGCAACAGGCCGGCCTCGCACAGGATCTGAAAGCCGTTGCAGATGCCGAGTACGAGGCCGCCGCGACGGGCGTGAGCGTGCACCGCCGGCATGATCTTGGCGCGAGCCGCGATCGCCCCGCACCGCAAATAGTCGCCATAGGAGAAGCCGCCCGGCAGGACAACGAGATCGACGTCGGCGGGAAGCTCGCTCTCCTCATGCCAGACGATCGTCGGCGGCGCGCCGCAAGCGCGATGAAGCGCCCGCGCAACGTCGCCGTCGCGATTGGAGCCGGGAAAGCGGACGACAACGGCGCGCATGTCAGATCTCGAAATCAAATCGTCTCGGCTGGGGAAGACGGCTCGCCGAGCGCGATCTAGCGCATCGGATTCGCAATTTGAACCGGAGAGGCTCTCTGGAAACGAACGCCAACGCCACGGGCCGCCATTGTTTGGAACAGTGACCGGAACGCGCCGGCCGAAAGGTCTGTCAAGGGCGCGCTTTGCGCGCCGCCGAAGGCGG
>DASZFX010000550.1:0-5599 GCA_035939375.1 Roseiarcus sp. | reverse complement strand
TGCATCATCGCCGTCTCCGAAGGCGTTCACGACGAGAAGGGCGAGCCGATCATCACCAAGCTGGCGAGCAACGTCGAGCGCGACGCGCATGGCAATGTCCAGCTTTCCGGTACGGGCGCGCTTGCCGATCTGCTCTGCGAGGAGGTCAAGAACAAGCTCGCCATCAAGCGCGTGCGCGGCGACACTTTCGGCTATCTGCAGCGCTCCTTCGTCGGCTGCGTCTCAGAAGTCGACCGGCGCGAGGCGCGCGAAGTCGGCGAGCGGGCGGTTCAATTCGCGCTGCGCGGGACAAGCGACGGCTCCGTCGCGATCAAGCGCATCGGCGACTATGCGGTCGACTATCAGAAGGTCGCTTTGGAATCGGTCGCCGCCAAGACGCGGGTGATGGAGGACCATTTCATTGTCGCTGCGGGCAATGACGTGACGCCCGCCTTCCGCGACTATCTGCGCCCGCTGCTGGGGGCCGACATGCCGGAAGTCGCGCGGCTGCGCGGGGTGAAGGTGGCGAAGGTTTCGAAATAGGCGCGCGCTTCGAAACGGCGCGGCGGGAGGCGAGCCGTCTTCTAAACCGAAAAGCTCACCCCGCAGCCGCAGGAGGCGACCGCGTTCGGATTTTTCACCTTGAAGGCCTGGCCCATCAGGTCGTCGACGAAATCGACCTCGGCGCCGGTCATATATTCGAGCGAGAGGGGATCGACGAGAATGACCGCCCCGTCGCGCTCAACGACGAAATCGTCTTCGGCGCGGGTCCTGTCGATGTCGAAGGAATATTGAAAGCCGGAGCAGCCGCCGCCCTTCACGGAGACGCGCAAAGCCGCGCCAGCGCCCTCGCCGGAGAGGATTTTGACAAGTCGGCGCGCCGCGCTCGCGCTCATTGAAACCGGGGCGGAAACGGCGGTGGCGGCGGTCTCGGTGGAATCCATTGTAAAAACCTTTGCGAAAACGCTTCTAACCTAAGATAGGCCTTGGCGGTTAAGCCTTCAATGTCGCGGCAGGGGAGGGGGATGGACGGGTATCCTGACGGGCGAGCCCCTTATGCGGCCGATCCCAGCGCCTCGCGCGGGCGTCTCTTTTCCGAGCCGCCGTCGCCGACCCGCACGCCCTTCCAGCGCGACCGCGACCGGATCGTCCATTCGACGGCCTTCCGCCGTCTCGCCCACAAGACGCAGGTCTTTGTCTACCACGAGGGCGACCACTTCCGCACCCGCCTCACCCATACGATCGAGGTCGCCCAGATCGCCCGCGCCCTCGCCAAGGCGTTGGGGCTCGACGAGGATCTAAGCGAAGCGGTGGCTCTCGGCCACGACCTTGGCCATACGCCCTTCGGCCATACCGGCGAAGACGCGCTCGATGCCTGCCTTTCTGCCTATGGCGGCTTCGACCACAACAGCCATGGCCTGCGCATCGTGACTGAGCTCGAGCGCCGCTACGCTGAATTCGACGGGCTCAATCTGACCTTCGAGACCATTGAGGGCCTGGTCAAGCACAATGGCCCGCTTGTCGACGCCGGCGGCGCGCCGCTCGGGCGCTGGCGGGCGCGCGGCGTTCCTGAGGCAATTCTCGCCTATGACCGGCGCAAGAGCCTCGAACTCTGGCGCTTCCCCAGCCTCGAAGCGCAAGGGGCAGCGATCGCCGACGATATCGCATACAACGCCCACGACGTCGACGACGGCTTGCGCGCTGGCCTGTTCGATCTTGCCGCGATCCGCGCCGTTCCTTTCATCGCCCGGCTGCTCGACGAGGTCGACCGGCGCCATCCCGGCCTCGAACGGTCGCGCGTCATGCACGAACTCGGCCGCCGCCTCGTCACACGTTTTATCGAGGATGCGATCGATGAGACGCGGCGACGGATCAAGCACGACAACGTCGGCTCGATCGGCGAGGTTCGCGCGGCGAAAAATGCGCTGGTCGGCTTTTCGCCGCCGCTCGCCGAAGCGCAGGAGGCGATCAAGGGCTTCCTCTTCGCCAATATGTACCGACATCCGAGCGTCGCTCGCGTGCGCCAGAGCGCCGACGAGGCCGTGCGCCGGCTCTATGACGTCTTTTTCTCCGAACCGGCAAAAATGCCGTCGGAATGGGCGCTGTCGGCCGAAGCGGCCCATGCGCGCGACGGCGAGGCGGGGCGGGCGCGCACGGTCGCCGATTACATTGCCGGCATGACCGATCGCTACGCGATCGCCGAGCACCGTCGCCTTTTTGACGAGGCGCCGGACTTGCGATAGAGCGGCCCGCTGGCGCCAGAGGGTTCATGAATATTTTCGTTGATTTCCAACGTCGGATTGCGACGTTGCTCGAAGAGATCGTCGCCGCCGGCGGCTTGCCAAAAACGCTCGATCTCACCCGTTTCACGGTCGAGCCGCCGCGAGAGGCGGCCCATGGCGACCTCTCCGCCAATGCGGCCATGGTCTACGCCAAGGAGGCGAAGGCAGCAGGCGCCAATGCGCGTGCGCTGGCGATCGAAATCGCCGCCGGCCTTGCCGAGCAAGACGACGTCGATCAGGCCGAGGTCGCCGGGCCGGGCTTCATCAACATCCGCCTAAAGCCGACCGTCTTCGAAAACGTGCTGCGCGCTGCGCTGAACGAAGGACCGAGATTCGGCGCCGGCGCGCCGGCGGGCGATCCGGTCAATGTCGAATACGTTAGCGCCAATCCGACCGGCCCGATGCATGTCGGCCATGCGCGCGGCGCCGTTTTCGGCGACGCTTTGGCCAGCCTGATCGACTTTGCGGGACGCGCCGTCACGCGCGAATATTACGTCAACGACGCGGGGGCGCAGGTCGACGTGCTCGCTCGCTCGGCTTTTCTGCGCTATCTCGAAGCCCTGGGCGAGACGATCGGCGCCGTGCCCGAGGGTCTTTATCCCGGCGACTATCTCGTACCCGTCGGCGCTGCGCTCGCCAAAGAGTTCGGGGCGAGCCTCAGAGAAAAGCCCGAGTCCGAATGGCTGCCTGTCGTTCGCCGCAAGGCGATCGATGCGATGATGGTCATGATCCGCGACGATCTCGCCGCGCTCAAGGTTCGCCACGACGTTTTTTCCTCCGAGCGGGCGCTGACCGGCGCCGACGGCGGCAAGGACAGGGTTCGCGCGGCGATCGAGGATTTGCGTTCGCGCGGCATCGTCTATCTCGGCCGCCTGCCGCCGCCCAAGGGCGCGCACATCGAGGACTGGGAGGATCGCGAGCAGACGCTCTTCCGCACCAGCGATTTCGGCGACGACATCGATCGCCCGCTCGTCAAGTCGGACGGCGGCTATACTTACTTCGCCGCCGACATCGCCTATCACAAGGACAAGATCGACCGCGGCTTTCGCGCGCTGATCGACGTTTGGGGCGCCGACCACGGCGGCTATGTCAAGCGTATGCAGGCGGCGGTCGCCGCCGTATCGCAGGGGCAAGCCAGCCTCGATGTGCGCCTTTGTCAGCTCGTACGTTTGATGCGGGCCGGCGAGCCGGTCAAAATGTCCAAGCGGGCAGGGGACTTCGTCACTTTGCGCGAGGTCGTGGACGAAGTCGGCGTCGACGCCGTCCGGTTCATGATGTTGATGCGTCGGAATGACGCGCCGCTCGATTTCGACCTCGCCAAAGTCATCGAGCAGAGCCAGGACAACCCGGTCTTCTATGTCCAGTACGCTCATGCGCGCGGGCGCAGCGTGGTCCGCCAGGCGGGCGCGACGTTTCCCGGTTTCGATGCGTCGCCCGCCGCGCTCGCCGGCGCCGATTTTGGCCTCTTGACCGACGAGAGCGAGCGCTCGATCCTGCGCCTCATCGCCCAATATCCACGCGTCGTCGAGCAGGCGGCGGCGGCGCGCGAGCCTCACCGGATCGCCTTTTATCTGCATGAATTGGCCACAGGATTCCACGCCCATTGGAACCGCGGCAAAGATATGCCGCATTTGCGTTTCGTTAATGAATGGAGCAAAGAATTAACTAATGCTCGTATAGCGTTGGCGGTCGCGGTGACGAGCGTTTTGGCGTCGGGTCTGGCGTTGCTTGGCGTCAATGCGCCCGAGGAGATGCGTTAAGCGATGCGGTCGAGCGATGGCGGCGACCGGCTGGCGGGCGGGCGTAACCAGCCGAGCGTTATGAAGAGGCAGGCGATGAGCGAAACGGCGCTGCGCGCAACTCCGTCGGTCAATATTGACGAATTCGAGCGGCGGCTTCGAGCGACGGGGTCAACGGGCGCGGCGCAAGACGATCCGCTGGCGGAATTGGCGCGTCTGCTCGGCGCCGAGGATCCGCCCCTCAAGTCATCCGACGCGGAAGAAATCAAGCGGGTCGAGGCGGAAGACGCAGAGCAGGCGCCTGAACTCGCGCCGCCCCGTCAAGCGTCGCGCATCGACAGTTCATTTGGCCAGGTTGTCAGCGTCAATTTCGGCGGCGAACCGGCGCCGCGGTCCGCGAAACCGCCGCCGCTCCTCGTCGAGCCGCCGCCTTACGTCCCGGAGGGCGAGACGGAAGCTGCGGCCGGCGGCGAGACCAGGACCGCGACCCCGCCGACGCCGCTTCTGCGTCCCGCCGTTTTGCGCAGCGCCAAAACCGCGCCAGCATCGTCGCGGCCGCGGCGCAAAGTCTGGCCGATGGCGACTCTCGTCATCATCGGCGTCGCCGGCGCCGCCGGCGCATGGGCGTATCGAGGCGGCGTTCCCGGGCTCACCGCCAAGGCGCCTCCCCTCATCATGGCTGCCGCCGGCCCGACCAAGGTGCAACCGCCGTCGCAGGAGACCGTTTCCTCGCCGAGCGACATCGGTTCGTTGCTCACCAAGGATCACGACGCCCATTCGACGCCTGCGAGCGTCGTTTCGAGCGAAGAGCAGCCGGTCGATCTAGGCGAACGCGCCAAGGCGCAGGCCACGACCGAAGTCCGCGCCACGGCCCCGCCGTCGTCGAATCCGCCGACGATCGCCGCGGCGCCCTTGGTCGTCATCGCCGCCCCGGCGTCGACGCCCGCCGCGCCGCAACCCCCGGCGCCGTCGTCTTCTGCGCCCCTGGCCGCCGAGCCGGCCTCCGCTGCGCCTGCCGCTTCAATCCAAGCTTCGCCGCCGCCTTCGACCCCGGCGCCTGCGCCGCAACATGCGGCGACCCAGTCGGTTTCGCGCTCGATAGCGCCCATCTCCGCCTCTCCGGTTTCGCCGAGCGACGCTGCGCCGGTGGTCGCATCCGGGACCATCGGCCCAGTCGCGCAGCCCGCGCAGCCGTCGCCTTTTCCTGAGCCTAAGCGCGTCAAGACCGTTTCCGTGCGTCCCGACGGGTCGGTTATCGGCGCGCCGGCGGCCGCTTCCGTTCAGCTAACCGAGCCTGCCGCGAGCCCCTCCAAACTGGGCGTTCGTCCAAGCATCGACGCTTCAGCCGCCGAACCGGCGACGCCCAAGCTCGACTTGCCTGCAAAGCCGCCGAACAAAGCGACGACGCGCGTGCCGATCGCCAAGATCGATACGACCGTGAGCAGCCCGTCGCCGGACGGGCCGTTGCAAATCTCTCCGCCCGCCCAGCGAGACAGCGCATCGAAGAAACACGACGCCAATACGCATGTTGCGGCGGCCGATGCCGCGACCCCGGCCGACGCTGCGCCGGAAAAGCACGCGAAGCCGCCGGTCAAACCC
>DASZFX010000549.1:0-3261 GCA_035939375.1 Roseiarcus sp. | reverse complement strand
CGCCGATCAAGGCCGATCCAAGACCCGCGCAACGTGAATTTTCCGCAAACCGCGGGCGCCGCTCGCGAAAGGCGATCTTAAACGACTTTGAGCCCCAGAGTCTTGGCGATGAACAGGCCGCCATGCCGAAGCCCGCCATTGTCGATGCCGTGACCGACGCCGAGCGACAAGTGCCATTGGCAGGGAATGTTCGCCTTGGCCAGGGCTTCCGCCGATTCGAACAACGCCTCAAAGGGGATGAGCTGATCCTGATCGCCATGGACGAGCAGGATCGGCGGGGGCGCCCCGCTTGGGTCGCGGGCCGCCGCCTCGCTCAGATGTTCCGGCCCGACCAGCACGCCGGAATAGCCGAGGATCGAGGCCGGCGCGCGCCGGCGGCGCAAGCCGGCATGGAGCGCCATCATCGTTCCCTGGCTGAAGCCGACCAAAACGAGCCGGGACTCATCGAGGCCGAGCTTGGCGAGTTCGGCGTCGAGAAAGGCGTCGAGGACGGGCCGCGCTTTGAGTACGCCGCGCCAGCGCTCGTCGGGGTCGCGCATCGTCAAAGCGAACCACTGCCGCCCCATCGACGACATCCCGCAAGGCTCGGGCGCATGCGGGGCGACAAAAGCGGCGTCGGGCAGCAGCCCGCGCCATTGGCGGCCGATCTCGATCAGGTCATTGCCGTCCGCGCCATAGCCGTGCAACAGCACAACAAGCTGCTTGGCCTTGCCGCCCTTCGGCTCGATACGCGGACCATTGATCTCGGCCATGCGGCGCTCCAAACCCATCAATCCTTGCAGGCTCTACCCTCAAGCGCCGGCCAGCGCCATGCCCTGGCGGCCGTGACGAGCGGCGCGGTAATAGGCCCAAAGCAGGCGCGCCGCGACGCCCCGCAACGGACGCCATCGCTCCGCGATCCTGACCAGCGTCCGCGCGTCCGGACGCGCCTTGAGGCCAAGGACGAGGCGGGCCGCTTCCTGCAGCGCGAGATCGCCGGCGGGAAATGCGTCCGGATGGCCGAGGCAGAACAACAGGAAAATATCAGCCGTCCACGGCCCGATTCCCTTGACCGCCACCAACGCTCGATGCGCCTCCTCGGCGGCAAGCGAGGCGAGGCCGGGAAGATCGAGCCTCCGCTGTTCGATCGCATCGGCGACGGCGCGCAGAGCCCGCATCTTTGGTGAGGAGAGACCGCAGGCGCGTAGCGCAGCGTCGTCGGCCGCCAGGAGGCTTGCCGCGCCGAGCGGCGCAAAACTCGCTTCGATGCGTTTGAAAATCGCATTGGCGCTGGCCGTCGACACCTGCTGCGAGACGATGATCCAGACGAGGCCGGCAAAGCCCGGCTCGCGGCGGCGCAAAGGCGGACGCCCGCCCACCGCGATGAGCTTTCCGACGAGTTCCGGGTCGAGCGTCGTCAGTCGTTCGAGGCCTGCGTTCAGCGCGTCTTCGTCATCGATCAGCGGGCCGGGATGATAGATGTTCGCGACCGACGGGGGCGCGCGCCGCGCCTTCGCCTTGCGCGGCTTTGATGGGCGCGCGACCTTTGCGGCGGGCTTCGCTTTTGCGCGAGGCCTCTTCGCGACAGGCGGCTTCCGCTTGGCTGGGGGCTTGCGGCGGGCCTTGCCGAAGGCGCGTTTTTTTCGAAGACTGACGCTCATATCCCCTCTCTCTGGCGGCCAAATCCCTGCATGACCAACGCAGCCGAGCGCCCGGTCTATCGATTTGCGCCGACCCCCAATGGCCGCCTGCATCTCGGCCACGCCTATTCCGCGCTCGTGAACCTGCGCGGAACGCGGCGATTCGGCGGACGTCTGCTGCTGCGCATGGAAGACTTGGATCGCTCGCGCTGCAAGCTGGTATACGAAACCGCCATCCTGGAGGACCTCGCCTGGCTCGGCGTCTCCTTCGAGCCGGCGATCCGTCGCCAGAGCGAACATGCCGACGATTACGCCAAAGCCTATCGCGAGCTCGATGCGCTCGGCGTCCTCTATCCTTGTTTCTGTACGAAAAGCGAGATCGCGACGGCTTCGCGCGTCGCCGGCCTCGGCCGCGATCCCGACGGCGCACCGCTTTACGCCGGCGCGTGTCGCTCTCGGCCGGCTGCCGCGCGCCGCGGCGATTCGCCGACCTTGCGACTGGATATGGCGCGGGCGCTGGCGATTGGTTCCGGCGAACTCGTCTGGCGCGAATTCGGCGAAGGCGAAGAAGAACGCTTGCAGCGCGCCGATCCGGCGGCTTGGGGCGACGTCGCGTTGAAGCGGCGCGGCGCGCCGGCGACGTACCATCTCGCCGTCGTGGTCGATGACGCGCTCCAGGGGGTCAGCGACGTCGCGCGCGGCCGCGATCTCTTCGCTGCGACGAGCCTGCACCGACTGTTGCAGCAATTGCTGCGGCTTCCGGCCCCTCGCTATCGCCACCATCGATTGGCGCTGGACGCCAAGGGCGAGAAAATGTCGAAGAGCGCATCATCGACGCCGCTGTTTCGCATCCGTGAACAGGGCGTCTCGGCGGCGCAGATCCGCGCCAGCTTGGGCTTTGAAACGATGCGCGGCGAATCGCGGCTCGCGATCCGCCTCAGTTAACTCTCTGCGCGACCGGCGTCAGGGACGGGGCGGCCGAGGGCGCCTGGGCGATCGACGTCGCGTTCGGCGCCTGCCCGACAAGCTGATCGATACGGTCGCGTTCCCGCTTGAAAGCCGCGAGCATTTTACCGTCGAATTCGCGCGTTCGAGCGAGCTTGATGCCCATCGGATCGACGAAGCGGCCGTTGACGATGACTTCGTAGTGCAGATGGGGCCCGGTCGCCATGCCCGACTGGCCGATATAGCCGATCACCTGGCCTTGGTTGACATGCGCGCCCTCGACTATGCCGCGGGCGAAGCCCGACATGTGCGAATAGGTCGTGACGTATCCGTTGGCGTGTTGGATCTCGACGCGCCGACCGTAGCCCTGCTCGCCGCCCGCCTTGATGACCGTGCCGTTGCCGGCCGCCAGGATCGGCGTTCCGACGGCATTGGCCCAATCGACGCCCGTATGCATCCGCGTATAATGCATGATCGGATGGAAACGCATGCCGAAGGGCGAAGTCATTTCGCCGGCGACGAGGGGCTTGCGGATGAGGAATTTACGTACCGAGCGGCCGTTCTCGTCGTAGTAATCGACCCTGCCGTCATCGGGCGTCTGGAATCGGTAATATTTGAAGACCTGATCGCGGGCGGTGATCGTGCCGAACAGCAATTCAGGATGCGCCTCGATTTCGTCGGGCTCTGAATAGAAGGC
>DASZFX010000548.1:0-5518 GCA_035939375.1 Roseiarcus sp. | reverse complement strand
CGACGCTGCTTTCGTTTCTGATCTGCGTCATCGTGGTCGGGGTCGGCGTTTTTGCCGTAAGCGCCGCGACCCTGACGCCAGCGCGGCTCGCCGCCTCGTCTTGCCTCATGGGCTTCGGCATTTTCACAATGCATTACATCGGTATGTCGGCGCTGCACGAGAGCGCGCATATGGAGCACAGACCGGTCCTGGTCGTCGCAAGCTTGGCGATCGCCATTGGCGCGTCGGGCTTGGCCCTCTGGTTGGCCGCCAACCGTAACGCCCGGCCGCCGCTCATTCTGTCGGCGGTCGCTTTCGGCTTGGCGATTTCCGGCATGCACTACACGGCTATGTCCGGGCTGACGATATTTCCAGTGAAACCTGCGTCTGTGGACGCGCCCGCCTTGTCGACGGATTTCCTCGCCATAGTCGTCGCCGTCGTCGCCTTTTTCGTTTCCGCGATGTTCCTACTCTTTCTCGTGCCCGACCGAAGCGCGGCGGAAGCGGACGATCGACCCGATGACTGGGCGGAAGGCGCGGCTTTCGCGGCGGCTGGAGCGCCGACAGGCGATGTCGAAGTCGGACACGGAACCTTCATGCCGCTCGGCGGCGCCGGCGGGCCGCCGCGACGCTTGGCGCGTCATCTCCCGGTTGAACGCGACGGCGCGACCCGATTTGTCGCTGTCGCTGATGTCTACGCCGTTCACGCCAATGCGCACTACACCTACATCTTTGACGGCGCGACCAAGCTCTTCTGTCCGCTGGCGATCGGCGTCGTCGAGACGCGCCTCGATCGTCAGCGTTTCGCCCGCGTTCACCGAAGCCATATCGTCAATCTCGACCACGTCGTCGGGGTGAAACGGATGGGCGAAGCCGGGCTGGCCGAGCTTGACGCCCCCGGGCGCTATACGGTCCCGGTCGCGCGCAACAAAATCAACTGGCTGAAGTCGCGTATCAAATCGAGCGATCGGAAGAGCGGCCTGATTTCCGCCTAGTCGCAGACGCCGGTCGATCAGCGCCGACAGGCTCGCGCATAACAGCTTCCCGAGCGTGTCTCAGCGTCAGCGACCCTGACGCATTTCGTGCAAAAATGCCGCCTTTCGTGCGAGCGCCGCCCGGATCATGCTTCAGCGTTTGCGAGTCGGCGCGGGAGACGCTGAAATTCCTCCCTCAATAGGCGCGACGCTACAGCAATGGAACGCGAGATAGTCGCTTCCGGCGCTGGCGAGAGCCGGGGAGGTAACCGTGATCCCTGGATCCTTCGAATACCACCGACCAACCTCGATCGCCGATGCCGTGGGGCTGCTCATCCAGCTCGGGGAGGACGCGCGCGTATTGGCGGGCGGGCACAGTCTCATCCCGATGATGAAGCTCCGGCTGGCGACGCCTCGCCATCTCATCGACCTCGGCGATGTGAAGGACCTCAAGGGCGTCGGTTCAGACGGCTCGGACATAGTCATCGGCGCCATGACCACCCAGCATGAGGCGATCGCCTCCGACGTGTTGGCCGCCAAGGTCCCTATCCTCAAGGAGACCGCTCTCCAAATCGCCGACCCCCAGGTGCGCTATTGCGGCACCATTGGGGGCAACGTCGCCAACGGAGATCCCGGAAACGACATGCCGGCGGTCATGATGTGCCTCGGCGCGATCTACGAGGTTCGCGGTCCGAACGGCCAGCGCCGCATCGCCGCGCGCGACTTCTATGAAGGCGCCTATTTCACCGCGCTGGAGCCCGGCGAGATCGTCACTGCGATTCGCATTCCAACGCCAACTGCAGGTCACGGCTACGCCTATAAGAAATTGAAGCGCAAAATCGGCGACTACGCGACGGCGGCGGCGGCGGTGGTGCTGACGATGCGCGGCGACAAGGCGGCAAGTTGCTCGATCGGTCTAACCAATGTCGCCGAGCGTCCGCTTTGGGCCGAAGAGGCGAGCAATATTCTCACCGGCTCGGCCCTTGACGCCGCGACGGTGAAGAAGGCGATCGCCGCGGCGGAAAAAATCACTTCGCCGGCCACCGACAATCGCGGGCCCGCCGCCTATCGCACCAAAGTCGCCGGCGTGATGCTCGCGCGGGCACTGGCGCAAGCTCGCGAACGCGCCAAGCCCTGATTTCTTGTTGATTTCCTGAGGAGACCTCCATGGCGAAAGCCCAAATCGCTCTGAGCGTGAACGGCAAGCCCGTCGAGGGGCTCGTTGAGCCGCGCCTGCTGCTCATCCATTTTCTGCGCGAGAATCTCGGGCTAACCGGACCCCATATCGGCTGCGACACCTCCCACTGCGGCGCCTGTACCGTCGATCTCAACGGTAAATCGGTGAAGTCCTGCACGGTGTTCGCCGTGCAAGCGAACGGCGCCGACATCCGCACCATCGAAGGGATGGCGAACGCCGACGGAACGCTTCATGCGCTGCAAGAAGGCTTTCGTGAAATGCACGGCCTGCAATGCGGCTTCTGCACGCCTGGGATGATCACCCGCGCCTATCGGCTGCTCCAAGAAAACCCATCGCCGAGCGAGGAGGAAATCCGTTACGGCATTTCCGGCAACCTCTGCCGCTGCACGGGCTATCAAAACATCGTCAAGGCCATTCAATACGCCGCGGCCAAGCTCGCCGGCGTTCCTTTCAAGGAGGCAGCGGAATGAACGACATGGTCCCAACCTCCGCCGAACGGGCCGCCAAGCTGGAAGGCATGGGCTGCAAGCGCAAACGCGTCGAGGACATTCGCTTTGTACAAGGCAAGGGCAACTACGTCGACGATCTGAAACTGCCGAATATGCTCTACGGCGATTTTTGCCGCTCCCCGCACGCCCATGCGCGCGTGAAGAAAATCGACACGACCAAGGCCGCAGCCGCGCCGGGCGTCGTCGCCGTGATCACGGCCGAAACGCTCAAGACCGTGAACCTCGCCTGGATGCCGACCCTTGCCGGCGACGTCCAGATGGTGCTGGCTGACGGCAAGGTTCTGTTCCAGAACCAGGAGGTCGCTTTCGTCATCGCCGAGGACCGCTATGCCGCCGCGGACGCGGCCGACATGGTCGAGGTCGAATACGAGGCGCTGCCCGTCAATGTCGACCCGCTGAAGGCAATGGCCGCAGACGCGCCGGTCATCCGCGAGGACATCAAGGACAAGACCGAAGGCGCGCATGGGCCGCGCAAGCATTACAACCACATCTTCTCGTGGTCTTCCGGCGACAAGGCCGCGACCGACGCCGCTTTCGCCAAGGCGGAGGTCACGATCAAGGAGCTGATCGTCTATCCGCGCTGTCATCCTTGCCCGCTCGAGACCTGCCAATGCGTCGCCTCTTTTGACAAAATCAAGGGAGAGCTGACGCTCTGGGGCACGTTCCAGGCGCCGCACGTCATCCGCACCGTCGGTTCGCTGATTTCCAAAATCCCCGAACACAAGATCCATGTCATCGCGCCGGACATCGGCGGCGGCTTCGGCAACAAGGTCGGCGCCTATTCGGGCTATATTTGCGCGATCGTCGCCTCGATCGTCACCGGCCGCCCGGTGAAATGGGTCGAAGACCGCATCGAGAACCTCTCGACCACGGCTTTCGCCCGCGACTTTCACATGGAGACGGAACTCGCCTGCACCAAGGACGGCCGGGTCACGGCCTTGCGCTGCTACACCATCGCCGACCATGGGGCCTTCGACGCCTGCGCCAATGCGACCAAATGGCCGGCGGGCCTCTTCAGCATCATCACCGGTTCTTACGACTTCCCAACCGCCCATGTGCTGGTCGATGGCGTCTACACGAACAAGGCGCCGGGCGGCGTCGCCTACCGGTGCTCGTTTCGCGTGACGGAAGCGGCCTATTGCATCGAGCGGGCGATGGACATCATGGCGCAAAAACTCGGCATGGACCCCGCCGAGTTTCGCATGAAGAACCTCATCCGCCGCGAGCAGTTCCCATATACTTCGGCGACCGGCTGGCAGTACGATTCCGGGGACTATCACACCGCGTTGCAGAAGGTGATGGACGCCGTCGGCTACAAAAAGTTGCGCGACGAGCAAAGGGCTAAGCAGGAAGCGTTCAAGCGCGGCGAGACCCGCGAAGTCATGGGGATCGGCGTCGCCTTCTTTACCGAAATCGTCGGCGCCGGTCCCTCGCGCGCCTGCGATATTCTCGGCATCGCGATGTTCGATTCCGCCGAAATCCGCATCCATCCGACCGGGACAGGCATTTGCCGCCTCGGCACCAAGTCGCAGGGCCAGGGTCACGAAACGACTTACGCGCAAATCATCGCGACGGAGCTCGGCTTGCCTGCCGACAATATCATGGTCGAAGAAGGCAATACCGACACCGCGCCTTATGGGCTCGGCACGTACGGTTCGCGCTCGACGCCTGTGTCTGGCGCCGCAACCGCCATGGCCTGCCGAAAGATCAAAGCCAAAGCGCAGATGATCGCCGCCTATATGCTCGAGGTGCATGACGACGATCTCGAATGGGATGTCGACCGCTTCCGCGTCAAAGGTGCGCCCGAGCGCTTCAAGACGATGACGGAGCTCGCATGGGCGGCTTACCATGAAGTTCCGCCCGGCATGGAGCCGGGCCTCGAAGCGATCAACTACTACGATCCGCCAAATTTCACTTATCCATTCGGCGCGTATATTTGCGTCGCGGACATCGACGTCGACACCGGCGAGACCAGGATCCGGCGCTTCTATGCGCTCGACGATTGCGGCGTGCGCATCAATCCGATGATCATCGAAGGCCAGATCCACGGCGGCCTCACCGAGGCCTTCGCGATCGCCATGGGCCAGGAGATCAAATACGACGACGACGGCAATGTGGTGACCGCCTCGTTCATGGACTATTTCCTGCCGACCGCCGTCGAAACGCCGCATTGGGAGACCGATTGGACGACGACGCCGTCGCCCCATCATCCCATCGGCGCCAAGGGCGTCGGCGAAAGCCCCAATGTCGGAGGCGTTCCCTGCTTCGCGAACGCGATCAACGACGCGTTCAAATTCCTCGGCTCGACGCATATCGCCATGCCGCATGACCACTGGCGCACGTGGATGGCGGCGGACAAACTAGGGCTCCACGCGTAAACTCGCGCTGGATGGCCGCTCCTTCGGCGTCCAGCGGAGGCTTCAATGCAAGGCGCGATTTTCGAATGGAAGGATATCGAACCCACAACCGTCCTCCCCGGGCTTCATGCCCGCTTCCTACATTCCGGCGCCATGAGTTTCGTTCATTGGACGATGGAGGCCGGCGCGCCCTTCCCGCGGCATGCGCACCCGCACGAACAGGTCGTCCATCTTTTCGAAGGCGAGCTGGAGGTAACGGTCGAAGGGGTCACGACCGTGCTAAAGCCCGGCATGGTCGCCGTCATTCCGCCCGACGCCATTCATCATGGGCGAGCGCTCACCGAATGCCGCCTCCTCGATGTCTTCCATCCTCGTCGCGAGGATTACATGCGAAGCGACGCGCCGAATATTCTGCAATCCGCAGCGCGTGTGACGGGCTGAAGCAGATGGGCGAGAAGAGATGACGCTTCACCGCGAGGACATTTCCAATCGCCTCGCCGA
>DASZFX010000547.1:0-4787 GCA_035939375.1 Roseiarcus sp. | reverse complement strand
CGAGCAGAGCCCCTTGCGCGCCTTCAAATAGGATGCGCTTGCCCGCGCGCCGCGCGCGGTCCAGCAAATCATAGGTCGCCGCCATGAAGGGCAGGATTTTCGGCGCGACGGCGAGCAAATCCGCGCGGATCGCCACGTGATTCGCAGGCGCCAGGCCGAGCCCGCGGCGCAACGGATCATGATGGGCGAGCAGCCGGTCGATCTTGGCGTCGAGGTCGTCAGGCTCGGCAAGGTCCATCAGGCGGATCGCGCGGCGCCCGATCTTGTCCTCATAGGCCGGGCCGATGCCGCGCTTCGTCGTTCCGATTTTCACGCCCGCGACGTCGGAGGATTCGCGATGAGCGTCGAGTTCGCGGTGCAGGGAGAGGATGAGCGGAACATTCTCCGCGATCTTCAAATTGTCGGGCGTCACCGCAACGCCTTGGCCGCGGATCTTCTCGACCTCGTCGACGAAGTGATACGGGTCGAGCACGACGCCGTTGCCGATGACGGACAGTTTGCCGGGGCGAACGATGCCCGAAGGCAACAGCGCGAGCTTGAAGATCTTGCCATCGATCACCAGCGTATGGCCGGCGTTGTGGCCGCCCTGGAAGCGCACGACGACGTCAGCCGAGACCGACAACCAGTCGACGATCTTGCCTTTGCCTTCGTCGCCCCATTGGGCGCCGACCACCACTACATTGGCCATTGAACGCCTCGATTCAAAAGTAAAACCCCGGCGCAGCAACAAGGGGCTGGGCCGGGGCTCATTGCGCCAAGGTCCTACGCGATTGCCGCGCGCGAGTAAAGATGCCGGTCAGGTGAAGAAGATCTTAGTCGCATTGCCAAGCACCTTGTAGACGCCCCAGCCGAGCGGCGAGCCGACAGTCGCAGAGGCTATAGATGCGGTAAGGTCCAGCCGCCGAGTTCGACGCCAGAAGATATGACCGGCGCGGCGGCCGCAGCCGCCTCGTCGAGGGTCGCACCGCCGTCCTTCAGGAACCCTTTGGAGGCGACCGGGCGCACCGGCGCATCGCAGAAGAGACCGACAACGAGGAAGCCGGCGAGGATATGCAGGGCGTGGCGTATACCTGATCGCGCTCGACCCTGGCGGCGATTTGCGCTTCGCGAATGTAGCCGATGACCAACGGTCCGAGCACGCCGGCCGCCGACCACGCGACGGCTGTCGAGTAGGCGTCGCGCTACTGCGGTGGGACGTTCTTGAGTTCGGCGACCGCGCGGGCCGCGACCGGATTGAGGCCGACGCCGCCGCCCTCGGCGAAGGCGACGATTTCGTTTCGCATCTTCGGCGTCCAAAACCGGCGCAGATGGTCCGCCGCGCCCGTCGTCGCCTCCGTCTCGGGCAAGGTCCTGAAATAGTCGCCGATCTGATTGGCCATCCGTACCAGCTTGGCGATCTTCTCGCTGCTCATGCGGCGAGGCCTCCGTCGCCGGCTTTCCGCGCCGGCCCCGCTTCCGAAGCGAAGACGGTCGCATGGTCGGCGCGCGCCAGCGCAATCAAATTGACGCCGCAGAGAGCGGCGCGCTCCAGCGCAAGCGACGTCGGCGCCGACACCGCGACCAGCGTGGAAGCGCCGAAGACCGCGGCTTTTGCGACCATTTCGAATGAGCAGCGGCTTGTGATGACCAAGAAGCCGCCGCTCGGCTCGACGCCCTGACGGATGAGCGCGCCGATCAATTTGTCGAGCGCATTGTGCCGGCCGACGTCCTCGCGCACCGCGACGATTGCGCCGCCGCGATCGCACCACGCGGCGCCATGGGCGGCATGGGTTTCGGCGTTGAGCGCCTGCGCCGCATCGAGCGCCCGCAACGCCGCCTCGATCGCAGCCGGCGCGATCGGCGCCGCTTCGACGACGCGAGACGGTTGCGGCAGGTGGGCAAGGTCGTCTATGCCGCAAAGGCCGCAGCCGGTGCGTCCCGCCATGGCGCGCGCCCTCGCGAGATGCGCGCCGAGGCGCTCGCCGGAAAGCGCGATGTCGAGCTTGAGGCCGGCCTCGGCGCGGGAGACCTCGACGCCGCGAACGTCCTCGGCGCGCCGGATGATCCCTTCGGTGAAGGCGAAACCATAGCCGAAGTCTTCAAGGTCCTGCGGCGTCGCCATCATCACGGCGAAGCCGACGCCGCCGAAGAGAATGTTGATTGGCGTCTCGACGACGACCGCGCGCAAGGAGGTCCGGCCGGAAAGGCCGGATTCGTACGAGAAATCCCGCGCGGCGACTTCGACGGCGCCTGCCTCACTCAGCGGCATCGACGAGCCCTTCGGCGATGCGCCTCAGCGAGAAGCCCTCTTCGCGATCGCGCTCCTGCCACTCTGACAAATGATTGGTGCGTCGCACCTGCACCGCCGTCACCTTGTATTCGGGACAATTCGTCGCCCAGTCCGAATAGTCGGAGGTGACGACATTGGCGCCGGTCACGGCGTGATGGAAGGTCGTATAGACGACGCCGGGCTGCATGCGCTCGCTGACAGTCGCATGAAGAGCGATCGCCCCGGTGCGGCTTTGCAAGGAGACAAGGTCGCCGTCGCGTATGCCGCGGCTTTCCGCGTCGAAAGGATGGATCTCGAGGAGATCCTCTTCGTGCCAGATATTGTTCTCTGTCCGCCGCGTCTGCGCGCCGACGTTATATTGCGAGAGAATGCGCCCGGTGGTCAGCAGCAATGGAAAGCGCGGGCCCGTCCGCTCTTCGGTCGCGACGAATTCGGTCAGCATGAAGCGGCCCTTGCCGCGCACGAAGCGATCGACATGCATGATCGGCGTGCCGGTCGGCGCATTTTCGTTGCAGGGCCATTGCACCGAGCCGAGTTCGTCGAGCTTCTGATAGGAGACGCCGGCGAAGGTCGGCGTCAGGCTGGCGACCTCGTCCATGATCTCGGAGGGATGCGAATAGTTCATCGTTACGCCGAGCGCCTTGGCGAAAGCGATCGTCGCCTCCCAATCGGCCAGGCCGCCGAGCGGAGTCATGACCTTTCGTACGCGGCCGATCCGCCGCTCGGCGTTGACGAAGGTTCCGTCCTTTTCGAGGAAGGAGGAGCCCGGCAGGAAGACATGAGCGTAGCGCGCCGTCTCGTTGAGAAAGAGGTCCTGCACGACGACGCATTCCATCGACCTGAGGCCGGCCGTGATGTGCTGGGTGTCGGGATCGGATTGGGCGATGTCCTCGCCCTGCACGTAGAGGCCTTTGAAGGCGCCGTCGACCGCCTCGTCCATCATATTGGGAATGCGCAGTCCGGGCTCTTTGGAGAGCGCGACGCCCCAAAGATGCTCGAAGGTTTCGCGCGTTGAATCGTCCGATACATGGCGATAGCCGGAAAACTCGTGCGGGAAGGAGCCCATGTCGCACGAGCCCTGGACATTGTTCTGGCCGCGCAACGGATTAACGCCGACGCCGTCGCGCCCGATGTTGCCGGTCGCCATGGCGAGATTGGCCATGCCCATCACCATGGTCGAGCCCTGGCTGTGCTCGGTGACGCCGAGACCGTAGTAGATCGCGCCATTGCCGCCGGTCGCAAAGAGCCGCGCCGCTCCGCGCAGGTCGGCGGCCGGCACGCCCGAAATCCTCTCGGTCGATTCCGGCGAATTGCGCTCGTCGGCGATGAAGCGCGCCCAGGCTTCGAAGGCGGCAAGATCGCAGCGCTCGCGCACGAACCCTTCATCGATAAGGCCCTCGGTGACGACGACATGCGCCAAGGCGTTGACGACGGCGACATTCGAGCCGGGCAGCAGCGGCAGGTGATAATCGGCCTTCACATGCGGCATGCGGACGAGATCGATGCGGCGCGGATCGATGACGATCAGTTTTGCGCCGGCGCGCAGGCGTTTTTTCATGCGCGACGCAAAGACCGGATGGGCGTCGGTGGGGTTGGCGCCGATCACCATGATGACGTCGCTTTCGTCGACGGATCTGAAATCCTGCGTGCCGGCGGAAGTGCCGAAGGTCTTGCCGAGGCCATAGCCGGTCGGCGAATGGCAGACGCGCGCGCAAGTATCGACATTGTTGTTGCCGAAGCCGGCGCGGACCAGCTTCTGAACCAGGAACGTCTCCTCATTGGTGCAGCGCGAGGAGGTGATCGCGCCGATCGAGTCGCGACCATAGGTCGCCTGGAGGCGTTTGAACTCGCGCGCGGCGTGGTTCAACGCCTCGTCCCATGAGACCTCGCGCCAGGGATCGGTGATCTTGGCGCGGATCATCGGCTTGAGAATGCGGTCCTTGTGGGTTGCATAGCCATAGGCGAAGCGACCCTTGACGCAGGAATGGCCTTCGTTGGCCTTGCCGTCCTTGGAGGGGACCATGCGGATGACCTGCTCGCCCCTTACCTCGGCCTTGAAGGAGCAGCCGACGCCGCAATAAGCGCAGGTGGTGACGACGGAGCGGTCCGGCGCGCCAATTTCGATGACGCTCTTTTCGTTGAGCGTCGCCGTCGGGCAGGCTTGTACGCAAGCGCCGCAGGAGACGCATTCCGAGCCGAGGAAATCGACGCCGCCCGTCGCGACTTTCGAAGCGAAGCCGCGCCCGTCGATGGTCAGCGCGAATGTGCCTTGCACCTCCTCGCAAGCGCGCACGCAGCGTGAGCAGACGATGCATTTGGAAGCTTCGAACGTAAAATACGGATTGGAGGCGTCGGTCGGCGCCTTGAGATGATTGGCGCCGTCATAACCGTAGCGAACTTCGCGCAGGCCCACCGCGCCGGCCATGTCCTGCAATTCGCAATCGCCGTTGGCGCTGCATGTCAGGCAGTCGAGGGGGTGATCGGAGATATAGAGCTCCATCACGCCGCGCCTCAACGC
>DASZFX010000546.1:0-2400 GCA_035939375.1 Roseiarcus sp. | reverse complement strand
TCGGCATTTTCGAGAACATCGGCATTGTCCAGGAGGGCATACGTACGATCGCGCGGCCGCATGGGCTTGTCGATCGCGGCGGCGCATCGCCGCTGGTCGCGCGGCGCGGCGCGATCCGCTTCGAGAATGTCCGCTTCCACTACGGCAAGGCGGGCGGCGTCATCGACAATCTGTCGCTGGCAATCGCGTCCGGCGAGAAGGTCGGCCTGGTCGGGCGTTCCGGCGCCGGCAAGACGACGCTCGCCCATTTGCTGCTGCGGTTCCATGACGTCGAGAGCGGGCGCATCCTGATCGACGGCCAGGACATCGCGGCGGCGACGCAGGACAGCCTGCGCCGGCAGATCGGCATGGTCACGCAGGATACGTCCCTCATGCATCGCTCGGTCAGGGACAATATTCTTTACGGCCGGCCGGACGCCTCGATGGAGGCGGTGATCGCCGCAGCGCGCCAGGCGCATGCGCATGACTTCATCCTCGGCCTCTCCGACCCCTATGGCCGGCGGGGCTATGACGCCCATGTCGGCGAGCGCGGCGTGAAGCTTTCCGGCGGACAGCGTCAACGCATCGCGATCGCCCGCGTGTTGTTGAAAAACGCGCCGATCCTGGTGCTTGACGAGGCGACGTCGGCGCTTGATTCAGAGGTCGAGGCGGCGATCCAGGAGAGCCTTTATGCGCTGATGGCGGGCAAGACCGTCATCGCGATCGCTCACCGCCTGTCGACGATCGCCGCGATGGATCGCCTGATCGTGCTCGACAGGGGCGCGGTCGTGGAGACCGGATCGCATGGCGAGCTTCTGGCGCGCGATGGTCTCTACGCCAGTTTGTGGCGCCGCCAATCGGGCGGCTTCCTGCAGGCCGCGTAGGAGACCTGACCGCCTAAGGCCCGCGGCATCGAATGCAACTCGCGCCTCGTCGCTCAAAAAGGCGGCGAGGCGCGATGCGATCCTCACCGAAAGCCGTAGGACTCGACGAGATGAAGCGCGAGACGGGTCGTCTCCGGCGGCTTCTCGCAGCGCGCGTCGATCTCCTTCACAAAGGCCTTGAAGCTTGCGAGCTCGGTGATCGGGCTCGAATCGTCCGCCTCGAGATTAACGAACAAATGGACGAAATCGACGCCGTTGCGAAACAGCGCATAGGCGGCGCGGTCCGGCGCCCTCGTCTTGAGCTCGGCGAAGACGGCGCGGGACAAGGCTTGATTCTCCTCGGCGCGATCGGCCTTGGCGGTATAACGCACCAGCGTCACTCTTTGCATGATGGCTCCTTTCTGAGCAGCGGCGGGCGAAAGGCGCGCCGTTAAGGATCAAGACGCCGGCGCCGCCGCGAAGGATTCGCCGCGACAATAATTTTTGGCGCGGGGAATCCTCCTTGCTGCGTCAAACGTCTTAACAGCCGAGCGCCGCCCTTCGGCGGCGCATGGGAGCGGCCATGACGGCGACGGATAGGGAGCGAGACGCCTTGGAAAGGTTGATGACGGCGCTGCGGCCGCGCCCGCACCGCTATTTCGCGCGCATGGTCGGCTCGGCGATCGACGGCGAAGACGTCGTGCAGGAGGCTTTGGCCAAGGCGGCGGAGGCGTTTCCGACGGCGGGGACGATCGCGCAGCCGGAGGCCTGGATGTTCCGCATCGCCCATAACGCGGCGCTAGACGCCCTGCGTCGCCGCAAGCGGCAGGGATCGGCGCGATCCGACCTCGCAATGGCCGATGTGGCGGACCCGAGCGCCGCCGCCGATTCTCGCGTCGCGGCGGCGGCGAGCCTTGCCTCTTTTCTGCGGCTGCCCGCCGCGCAGCGCTCGAGCGTCGTATTGATCGACGTCCTCGGCCATTCGCTGGCTGAGACCGCCGAGATCCTCTCCGTCAGCCTCGCCGTGGTGAAGGCCGCCCTCAATCGCGCCCGAACGCGCCTGCGCGCGCTCGCCGAAACGCCCGAAACTCCTGCCCCGCGTCTCGTCGCCGACGAGCGCGAACGCTTGCGCGCCTATGCAGACCGCTTCAACGCTCGCGACTTCGACGCGTTGCGCGCGCTTCTGGCCGAGGATGTTCGGCTCGACCTCGCCAACCGCCGGCGGCTTGTCGGCAGCAAGGACGTTTCTCGGTACTTCACCCGCTACAGCGACATTTCAGGCTGGCGGGCGACGCTATGCCGCGCCGAGGGGCGCCCCGCATTGATGATCAGCGATCCCGCCGCCGAGGCGACGAACTACGTCGTTGTGCTCGACTGGGCCAACGGGCGCGTATCGGCGATCCGCGACTACCGCTTCGCACCTTATGTGATGGAGAGCCTGGCGCTCTCGCCCCTCTAGTTTAGTCTAGAGCGCCGGATTCTCAGATTGAATCGCGAGGGATTCCGGTGAGGGGTATTTTGTGATTCACTTCCATTAGGAGGTGATTTGCGATGCCGA
>DASZFX010000545.1:0-23305 GCA_035939375.1 Roseiarcus sp. | reverse complement strand
TTGAGGATCCTGACCGAGCCGGTCGAGACCGTTCCCTCCAGATAGCTCGACAGACGGATGAACTCGACATGGGGTTCGAGATGGGCCCGATGCAGCGCCCTCAACAAATCGGCCGCGAAGATGAACGAGCCCTTGAGGATCGCCACGACGAGCAAATCCTTGGGTTCGGCGGCGGCGATCTCTTCGGCGAGCTGTCGTGTGCGCTCTGCAATCGCCTTTTCATCGATAAGAACCTGGACCTGGCGAACCCCGCTCACAATCCACCCTCGAGCGGCGCGCCCTTGTCGGAGGCGGCGGCGAATCTGACCATCACTTCACGCGCGCCCGGCGGCGGCGAGGCGAGCCGCAAACGGAACGAGGTCTCTTCGCGCGGCTGAAGCTCGGCCTTGGGCGCATGCGTCGTCCAGACGTAGATTTCGCGGCTCTCGACGTCGCGAAGGGCGATCCGCATGTCCGAGGTCTCCACTTTCTCGGCCGTTAAGTTGACCAGCGCGCCCTCGACGGTCAACACCTGCCGCCCGTCCGCCTCGACGACCCTTGTGCGCAAGTCGTTGAAGGCGAGGCCGCGCAAATTCACGGGAAGGCCGATCGCGGCGTAGAGGTGCGCGGTCGCCGGCGCGAAGCGAACGATCTTCTCCCGGGCGGCGATCGCGGCCATTGCGCCGGCGAGGGCGAGACTGACGGCGAGAAGGGGCGCTGCACTCCGCAATCGGCTTTTCGACGCCAGAGGAGCCAAAGTTCCGCCGCAGCGCGTGCATCGGGTACTACCCCCGCCGCGGCCTTGGTCAGGCCGCGCGCAGATTTCGCAGGTCATGAGCATGGCGGTCCGTCCGGTCGGGCGTCACAAGCGTGGCCGTCATTGGGCTCGTTCATGGTTAAAGGTTGGTTAAACTGTGGCGCCCTCGTTCGCTTATACGGCGCCGGCGAACGCGCGTCCTCAAATTTGACGCAAGGAGCCGGTTCCGCTCTTTCTGATCCCTCGCAGCTTTGAGTCGCGACCTTGCTCCATTTCGAAAACGTCGGCTTAAGATATGGGATGGGGTCGGAGGTCGTGCGCGATCTTTCCTTTTCCGTCGAGACGCAAAGCTTCCAGTTTCTCACCGGCCCGTCCGGCGCCGGCAAGACGACCCTGCTGCGCTTGATGCTGCTGTCGCTGAAGCCGACGCGGGGTCTGATCAAAATGTTCGGCCGCGACGCCGCAAGCCTCGACAAGGACGCGATCACGGCGCTCCGGCGGCGCATCGGCGTTGTCTTTCAGGACTTTCGTCTGCTCGACCATCTGACGACCTATGAGAATGTCGCGCTGCCGCTGCGCGTCATGGGCCGCAATGAGACGAGCTATCGGGCGGAAGTCGTGGAACTGTTGCGCTGGGTCGGCCTCGGCGAGCGCATGAACGCGCTGCCGCCGGTCCTGTCGGGCGGCGAAAAGCAGCGCGCCGCGATCGCGAGAGCCCTGATCGTCAGGCCGGAGCTTCTTCTCGCGGACGAACCGACGGGCAATGTCGATCCTGGACTGGCGCGGCGCTTGTTGCGGCTCTTCGTCGAATTGCACAAATCGGGCACCGCCGTCGTCATCGCCACTCATGACATCGCATTGATGGATCAATTCCCCGACGCCCGGCGGCTCGTCATAAGCGGCGGGCGGCTCCAAATCTTCGATCGAGACTCCTGGTGAACGCGCCGCAGCCGCCGGATCGCTCGGGCGATCGTCGCCAAGACGAAGAGGAACTCGCCGTCTCCCGCCTCAGGCGCGACATGCCGCTGGTGCCGGCAAGTTCGATCGCGGGTCGCGCCCTGGTTTCGGTCATCGCGATCATGACCTTCCTGTCCTGCCTGACCGCCGGCGGCGCGATGCTCGTCGCCAGCGCCTCGCAAGGATGGCGCTCGCAGATCTCCCGCGAGGTGACGATCCAGATCAAGCCCGACGCCGGGCGCGAGATCGACGCGCAGGTCGAAAAGGCGGCGGCCACGGCGCGCGCCGCGCCGGGCGTCGCCAATGTGCAGGTGTTCTCGAAACAGGATTCCGAACGCCTGCTCGAACCCTGGCTCGGCGCCGGGCTTGATTTAAGCGAATTGCCGATCCCGCGATTGATCGTCGTCAGGATGCAGGATCGTGTCGAGCCGGATCTGTCGGCCTTGCGCAGCGCGCTTGCGACGCAGGCGCCGGGGGCCAGCCTCGACGATCATCGGCTATGGCTGGCGCGCCTCGATACGATGGCCGACGCGATCGTCCTTTTCGCGCTGGCGCTGTTCCTCCTCATGATCTCGGCGATGATGCTGGCGATCGGCTTCGCTACCCGCGGCGCCATGGCGGGAAATCGCGAAATCATCGAAGTGCTGCATTTCGTCGGCGCCGCCGATAGTTACATTTCCCGTCAATTCCAGGGCCATTTCCTGCGCCTGGGTTTGCGAGGCGGGCTTCTCGGCGGGGCCGGCGCGGCCTTGTTCTTTCTCGCTGCGACCGCGCTCTCGGCCTGGTGGTCGAATTCCCCCGGCGGCGAGGAAATTGTCGCGTTGTTCGGCGCCTTTGCGCTGGGCCTCAAAGGCTATGTGGCGATTTTCGCGGTGGCGGTCGCAATTGGAGTGCTGACCGCGGCCATGTCGCGGATCATCGTGTTTCGCCATCTGCGCCGATTGCTATGATTGCGGGGCCCTCGCCCTCTTCTCATTTGCTGGATTCGAGGCATATTTCGCCCATGCTCAGCCTGCGCTCCTTCGTTTTCAACGTCCTTTTCTACGCCACCCTTCTCGTGCTGATGATCCTCGGCCTGCCGTCCGTGCTGATGGGCCGCCATGCGGTCTTCTTCATGGGGCGGCTATGGGGCGCCTGCTCGCTTTGGCTGCTCAAACATATCTGCGGCCTCACGGTGGAATTTCGCGGCCTCGAGAACATCCCTCGGGGGGGCTACATTATCGCCGCCAAGCATCAGTCCTTTCTCGAAACCTTCTCGCTTCTCAAACATGCCCCTGACTTCGCCTATGTCCTCAAGCACGAGTTGATGTTTATACCGATCTTTGGCTGGTATTTGTGGGGCGCCGAGCAGATCGCCATTGACCGCACGCGCGGCAAGAACGCGCTCGCGGTGCTTGGCCAACGCGCCGCGGCGGTCTTGCGCGCAGGCCGGCAGATTTTCATCTTCCCGGAGGGCACGCGCCGCGCGCCGGGCGCCCCGCCGCAATATAAATTCGGCGTCGCCTATCTCTATGAGGACAGCGGCGCGCCCTGCCTCCCCGTCGCGCTCAACACCGGCCTTTATTGGGGCCGCCGCGGGTTCAAGCGTCTGCCGGGCGTGGCGATCATCGAATATTTGCCGCCGATCTCGCCGGGCCTCGATCGAGAAGCCTTCCTCGCCAGGCTGCAGGAGACGGTCGAATCGGCCTGCGCCCGTCTCAACGCCGAGGCGGTCGCGCGGAATTCCTCGCTGGCCCTGAAACTCGCGCCTGCGCAAAGCTGACGCAACTTCTCCGCGATTTTGCCGCACATCCCGTAAATAGCGCGATACGTGCAATTCGTTCCTGCAAGGCGTTGACGCGTCCCCGCCAATGTTCTATATTTGTTCTCTTTTCGCAATCGGGAAGCGGCAATGCAAGCCTTGTGGGACAAGCTTGAGCGCGAGGGCGTCGAGCTAAGCGTCAGCGAAGCCGGCGACGCTGCGCGCCTTGTCGACAATAGGGAACTCTCCGCTCTGGCTGGCGATTCGCTCGCCGGGCGCTTCCGCCATTGGCGCGGCTCCTCGGGCCGGCGCTACATTTTCTCCGTCTATGACCCCGATTCGTGTCCGGCCTATGACGGCGTCGTACTCATCGGCGCAGCGATCGACGAAAACAACGCGCGCCGGATCATCTTCGTTGCCGATACCGGGATCTTGCCGGACGTTGCGCTGGCGCGCGCCAGGGAGAAAGCCGCAGCCTGTGATTGCGCGGTCGAATTCCACGTCCATCTTCTCGCCTCGTCGCGCCGGGAGCGGGCGGCGGCGATCGCCGACCTTTCGACTTCCGATCACGCACGCCGCAACTGATCGGCCAGCCATTCCAGCGTCGGGTCCTTGATCCCGACCTCCTCCAGATGCGCGACCGTGTTGAGGATGTAATCGGCGTTGGCGCCGGAGTGGCCCTTCGCCCTCGAGGTCAGGCGCAGCAACGCCTCGCGATTGAGCGCGCCGGCATATTGCGGGTGGCGGCGGTCGGCGACATACGTCAAAGCGGTGACGACGGCGCCTTCCCACAGAAGCACGCGGACGTATTTTTCCAGATAGACGGAGGTCACCTGCTCGCGTTCGCGCAAGTAAGCGATCGTCGCCCCCCGGGCCTCCCCCGCCACTTTGAAGGCGGCGCCATGGCAGGCGCCGCCGCGATCGAGCCCGAGCACCAGACCGGGCTTCTCGGGCGTACCGCGATGAACATGAGAATAGATGCAGAGGCTTCGCCGCCAGCCGCGCACCAGGCCGTTCTGCCGCTCGATGAAGGCAAAGCCCGGCCGCCACATCAACGAGCCATAGCCGAAGACCCAGAGGTCGCCTCCGCCGCTGGCGGTCTTGTCACTGCTGCGTACCCTCATCCGGCGCTGTGCGCCGCCATCTCCCGCAAGCGGGAGAAGGGTACTTTCCCCGTCGCACTAGTACTATGAACGTCGACGCGCCCCCTCTCCCGCTTGCGGGAGAGGGCTGGGGTGAGGGTAGTCCGCCTCGTCGAAATTTCTTCGCTCCATCCGCGAGGAGCCGCCCTTGATGGTTGGCCTAAGCCGGTCATCTCTCCCCGCCGCCGTTTTCGACCGCCCGCCGCCCGAAGTCCGGCGCCGCCGTCTCCTGGCCTTGCTCGATAATGCCGCGGCGGATGGCGCGGGTGCGGGTGAAGAGATCGAACAATTTCTCGCCGTCGCCCCAGCGGATCATGCGCTGCAGCGCCGCCAGATCCTCGTTGAACCGGCCGAGCACCTCCAGCACCGCGTCTTTGTTGTGCAGGAACACATCGCGCCACATGGTTGGATCGGAGGCCGCGATGCGGGTGAAGTCGCGAAAGCCGCCGGCGGAAAACTTCATCACTTCCGAACTCGTCACCTCTTCGAGATCGGCGGCGGTGCCAACGATATTATAGGCGATGAGATGCGGCACATGGCTAGTGATCGCCAAGACCAGGTCGTGATGGGCCGCGCTCATCACCTCGACATTCGATCCGATCGCCTGCCAGAACGATCTTACGCATTCGATCGCTTTTTCGTCGGCGCTGTCGGTCGGCGTGATGATGCACCAGCGCCGCCGAAACAAGGTCTCGAAGCCGGCGTCCGGCCCGGAGTGCTCGGTGCCGGCGACAGGATGGGCCGGCACAAGCCTGACATGCGGCGGCAGGCGGGGGGCGAGCGCCGCGATCACCGCGGATTTGACCGAGCCGACGTCGGAGACGATGGCGCCGTCTTTGAGGTGCGGCGCGATGTCATCGCCCACGGCCGCGTTGGCGCCGACCGGGACGCAGAGGATGACGAGGTCGGCGCCGCGCGCCGCCGCGGCAAGCGTCGGGGCGACTTCATCGGCGATCTTCAACTCTTCGACTCGTGCGCGCACCTTTGGATCGGCGTCGCCCGCGACGATCGTCGCCGCCGCATTCACGCGCCTCGCCGCCCGTGCGATCGACGAGCCGATCAAGCCGAGCCCGATGATGGCGAGCCGCTCGACCAGCGGTTTCGCCAAGGGGGGGCCAAGCTCAACCACGGGCTTTCCCCGAGGACTCGCCCAGGAATTCGGCCAGCGCGACGATGAGACCGCGATTGGCCTCTTCCGTCCCGACCGTCAGGCGCAGGCAATTCGGCAGGCCATAGGCGCCGACCGCGCGCAGGACAAAGCCGCGCGACGTGAGAAAGGCGTCCGCAGCCTTGGCGTCGCGACCGCCTTTTTGCGGAAAATGCAGCAGCAGAAAATTGCCGACGCTCGGCGTCACCTTGATCCCGAGGCGCTCGATCTCTGCGCTCAGCCACGGCAGCCAACGATCGTTGTGCGCGACCGCCTTGTCGACATGCGCCGAATCGCCGAGCGCGGCGACGCCCGCTGCGATCGCCGCGCCATTGACGTTGAAGGGCCCGCGGATGCGGTTGATCGCGTCGATCACATGGGCCGGACCATAGGCCCAGCCGAGCCTCAAGTTCGCGAGACCGTAGATTTTCGAGAAAGTGCGGGTCGTCACGACATTTTCGCTGGTCGAGGCAAGCTCGATGCCCGCGGCATAGTCGTTGCGCGAGACATATTCCGCATAGGCCGCGTCGATGACCAGCAGAACATGAGGCGCCAGGCCGGCGTGCAATCGCTTGACTTCGGCGAACGGAAGGTACGTCCCCGTCGGATTGTTGGGATTGGCGAGAAAGACGAGCTTGGTCCGCGCCGTTACTTTCGAAAGCAATTGGTCGACGTCAGCGGTGTAGTCCGTCTCTGGCGCGACGACCGGCGCTGCGCCGGCGGCGCGGATGACGATCGGATATTCGAGAAAGCCGTGCTGGGTATGGAGGCCTTCATCGCCCGGCCCAAGATAGGCATGCGCGATCAGGCCGAGAAGATCGTCGGAGCCGTTGCCGCAAATGATGCGTTCGGGGTCGAGTCCGTAGCGTTTGCCGATCGCCTCGCGCAGCCGCGCAGCCGAACCGTCCGGATAGGTCGCCAGATGCTCGGCGTTGGCGCGGAAGGCTTCCACAGCCTGGGGCGAGGCGCCGAGCGGCGTCTCGTTGGAGGAGAGCTTGAAGACTTTGGCGGCGCCGGGCGCGGCGCTCTTGCCGGGGACATAGGCCTCGATCGCCATGACGCTCGCGCGGGGCGCGGGACGCGAAAGGGTGGCTGCGGACATGGGATGATCGGGCTCCGAAAAGGACAAAGTTCAGCGTTTGGCGGAAAAATCGAACCGCGCCGCATGGGCGCCGACCTCGACGAGGCGAAGATCATCCGCCCCAGCTTGGCGCAGGGCGTCGCGTAGGGCCTCCGGCCCGACCCCGCCGGGCCGCGCGATCAAGAGCGACAGGCCCATCCCGTCGGCGGCGTTGCCGATGATCTCGGCGCCAAGTTCGGCGAGCGCGGCCGGATAGTCGCCGCGCCAGCGATCGAGCGCCGCCGCCTCGATCACGACGTCGCGGGCGGCGCCGTCGACGAGCGGCTTGGCGATGACGAAGACCGGCATGCCGGCCGGATGGTCCGGCCGCTCGACCAGCGGCAATCGGGCGATGATTTTCGGCGCGGCGGCGGGCAGCAAACGCGTCCACCAGGCGCCGGCGGCCGCGCCGCCGTCGAGAGCGAACATGCCGAGATCGCTGGTCGCCGCGGCGACCGCCTCGATGACCCCGGCGGCGCCCTGATGGGGTACGCAGGGCACGGTGAAGCCGAAGTGGAAACGCGCCGAATCGCGCATGGCCGCGTCGCCGCGCGACATGTCGGCATGGACAGAATGGGGCGACTGAACATAGGTGAAGGTCGAGATGATGATCCGCCAGATCCCCTCGACCGTGTCGAGCGGCAAGAGACCGCGATGACGCTCGGCGAGCGCCCGCATCATCGCCGCCTCGCGGGCCGGCCGGAACGACGAGCCGCCGCCCTGGCGCGCCTTGATCGCGATCAGCCGGTCGATGATCTGCCCGCGCTCGATCAAAAGCTCATGCATCGCCGCATCGATCCGGTCGATCTCGACGCGAAGATCGCCAAGCGTTTCGGTAGGCGATTCCTTGAGCAAGGGGCGGCTCCAAAGCGGCCGGACAGCCGGGCGTTTCTTACAGGCGCAAAGGCGCGGCGCCTAGCTTAGAACCGCTGGGGCGAGGCCCCAACCTTGACCCGTGCGCCCGCCGCTGTCAGCGTTGGCGCACCCTGTCGCTTGCGAACGGCCATCCATGTCCAGCCTCGCCCCCAATGTCGATCTCAGCGCCTCGATCCGCTCGATTCCCGACTATCCGAAGCCGGGCATTATTTTTCGCGACATCACCACCTTGCTCGGCGATGCGCGCGCCTTCCGTCGCACGGTCGACGAGCTGGTCCAGCCCTGGGCCGGCATGAAGATCGACAAGGTGGCCGGGATCGAGGCGCGCGGCTTCATCATCGGCGGCGCCGTCGCCCATCAGGTATCCGCCGGCTTCGTGCCGATCCGCAAGAAGGGCAAGCTTCCGCATACGACGGTCCGCGTCGCCTATTCGCTGGAATACGGCATCGACGAAATGGAGATGCACGAAGACGCGATCACGCGCGGCGAAAGGGTGGTGCTGGTCGACGATCTCATCGCCACCGGCGGCACCGCCGAGGGCGCAGTGAAATTGCTTCGCAACATGGGCGCCGAAGTGCTGGCCGCCTGCTTCATCATCGACCTGCCGGATCTCGGCGGCGCGGACAAGCTGCGCAAGCTCGAGGTGCCCGTGCGCACGCTGATCTCGTTCGAGGGACATTGAGGAGGTCGACGTCAGCAATAGCTTTTGGGGCCACGCCGCCGGATCGCCGTCAAGCGCTATCGCGCTGCTGCGCTTCGCTCCGCCCCTTCAGGCGCCTGCGATCCGTCGCCGCGGCTGTTGGTCATCTGGAAGTTTTGGTGACGATACCGGCCGTTGGCCGTTCGCTCGACAAGACTTCCTGACCACAAGACGCAACCGACGCGCGGAGGAGTCAAGGCTTGCGAATCGACCGGCGAAGCCGGCTTGGCCTTGACGCCGAGCACGGCGATGGCAAGCGGGCGCCGCCCGTTTGGGGCACGTCTGATGCGCCGCCGCCTCACGTATTCATCGACTCGAAGAACGCCGCATTGTTCTTCGTCTCGCGCAATTTGCCGATGAGGAATTCGATCGCGTCGACCGTTCCCATCGGATTGAGGATGCGGCGCAGAACGTACATTTTCTTGAGGATGTCGGCCGGGACGAGCAGCTCTTCCTTGCGGGTGCCGGAGCGGGTGATGTCCATCGAGGGGAACGTGCGCTTGTCGGCGACCTTGCGGTCGAGGATGATTTCCGAATTGCCGGTGCCCTTGAACTCTTCGAAAATCACTTCGTCCATGCGCGAACCGGTGTCGATCAGCGCGGTCGCGATGATGGTCAGCGAGCCGCCTTCTTCGATATTGCGCGCGGCGCCGAAGAACCGCTTCGGCCGTTGCAGGGCGTTGGCGTCGACGCCGCCGGTCAGCACCTTGCCCGAGGACGGGACGACCGTGTTGTAGGCGCGCCCGAGTCGCGTGATCGAATCGAGAAGGATCACGACGTCACGGCCGTGCTCGACAAGACGCTTGGCCTTCTCGATCACCATCTCGGCGACTTGCACGTGGCGCACCGCCGGTTCGTCGAAGGTCGAGGAGACGACCTCGCCCTTCACCGAGCGTTGCATGTCGGTCACTTCCTCGGGACGCTCGTCGATCAAAAGCACGATGAGATAGCATTCGGGATGATTGGCGGTGACCGATTGCGCGATATTTTGCAACAGCACCGTCTTGCCCGTGCGCGGCGGCGCTACGATCAGGGCGCGCTGGCCCTTACCGATCGGCGAGACGATGTCGATGACTCGCGACGACAGGTCCTTTTTGGTCGGATCATCGATCTCGAGCTTGAGCCGCTCGTCGGGATAAAGCGGCGTCAGATTGTCGAAGGGAACCTTGTGACGGGTCTTCTCGGGATCCTCGAAATTGATCGAATTGACCTTTAACAGCGCGAAATAGCGCTCGCCCTCTTTGGGGCTGCGGATGACGCCTTCCACCGTGTCGCCCGTTCGCAGGCTGAGGCGGCGAATTTGCGACGGCGATACGTAGATGTCGTCCGGGCCGGGCAAGTAATTGGCGTCGGGCGAGCGCAGGAAACCGAAACCGTCCTGCAAAATTTCGACGACGCCTTCGCCGATAATCTCGACCTCGACGCTCGCGAGTTGCTTGAGGATCGCAAACATCAATTCCTGTTTGCGCATAATCGAGGCGTTTTCGACCTCATTTTCCTCGGCGAAGGCGAGAAGTTCGGTCGGCGATTTCTGTTTGAGGTCTTGGAGCTTGATTTCCCGCATCGGGAGTTCCTTGAGATTCGACGCCCGCGCGGCGCCGAAGAAGGCGTAAGGGAAAGCAGACGAGCGGAAACTCTCGTGAATCGAGAGCGCCGCTTCGCTCGACCGCTAAAATGCTAGGCGATTTGGGGTCGCCTGCCGGCCGCAGGAAGCGCCTGCTGGAGGAGAGGGCGCCACCATAGTCCGGTTCTTTGAATCTTTCAACGCGAAAGAAGAGGCGGCGGTTGGCGTCGCCTTGACCGGCCTAGCGCATCGGATTCGCAATTTGAATCGCAGAGGCTCTCTGGAAACAAACGCCAACGCCACGGGCCGCCAGGTGTGCGTTCATTTGGGGGTCCGATGCTCTACAAGGGCTTTACGACGACCAGGACGACGATGAGAATCATCAGGACGGTCGGGACTTCGTTGAGCGCGCGGTAGAAGCGCGCGCTTCTGACATTGGCGTCGGCGGCAAAGACCTTCACCAGGCGGGCGAAATAGCCGTGCAACCCGGAAAGCGCCAAGACGAGCGCAAATTTGGCCTGCAGCCACGGCGATCGATAGAAACCCGTGTCATAGGCGAGCCAGAGGCCGGTCAACCACAGGACGATCAGCGCCGGGTTGATGATCGCCTTGAGCAGGCGGCGCTCCATCGCTTTGAAAGTCTCGGATTGCGTCGAGCCGCGCTCGGAATCGGCGTGATAGACGAAGAGTCGGGGCAGATAGAGCATCCCGGCCATGAAGGAAATCACCGCCAAGATATGAAGCGCCTTGACCCAAAGATCGAGCATGCGGCTTCCCCTAGGACCGCCGCACCCTGCTGATCAACTCTTCGACGTGAGCGATCGGCGTCTGCGGCAATATGCCGTGGCCGAGATTGAAGATCAAAGGGCCGCCGCCCAACGCGGCGAGAATGGCGTCTGTCCCCCTGGCAAGCGCATCGCCGCCGGCGAGCAAGGCCAAAGGATCGAGATTGCCTTGCACCGGCTTTTGGCTTTGCAGGGCGGCGGCGAAGGCAAGATCAACCGACGTATCGAGGCCGATGACATCGGCGGCGCTCACGCGCGCTGTCTCGGCGAGATGCTGGCTCGCCCCGCGCGGAAAGGCGATGATCGGAACTTGCGGCCAGCGACGCTTCACGCCGGCGATGATTTTGCAGAGAGGCGCGAGGCACCAGCGCTGGAACTCGGCGGTTGGCAGGACTCCGGCCCAGGAATCGAAAATCTGCACAGCGTCGACCCCGGCCTCGATCTGCGCTGAAAGATAGTTGATCGAGGCTTCGCTCAGACGGTCGATCAAAGCCTGAAACAAGGACGCGTTGCGATAGGCAAGCAATCGCGCCGGGGCCTGGTCCGGCGTGCCGCGACCCGCGACCATGTAGCTCGCCACGGTCCAGGGCGCGCCGCAAAAGCCGATCAAAGACGTATCAACGCCGAGCATGGACTTGACGGAGCGAATGGTCTCGAAAACCGGCGCCAGCCGGGCGAGATCGATTTCGCTTCGCAAAGCCGCGACGCCTTCGGCGCTTTCGATAGGCTCGAGGCGCGGGCCCTCGCCATTTTCGAACCATACTTTGACGCCGAACGCATCCGGCACGACGAGGATGTCGCTGAAAAGAATCGCCGCATCGAAGCCGAAACGGCGGATCGGCTGCAGCGTCGCCTCCGCGGCGAGCTTCGGGTCGTAGCAGAAGTCTAGAAAGGACGGCGCCCTGGCGCGAAGCTCGCGATATTCGGGAAGATAGCGCCCCGCCTGCCGCATCAACCAGATCGGCGGCGTCGCATTCGCTTTGCCGGAAAAGACCCGCTGAAGCGGCGCCTCACTTCTCATAAGACCCATCCGAGAAAGGCGAAGATTAAGAAATCTATTCTAAAGAGAGTTTTTATTGTTTCTTAGGCGCTGAATCATGCTCAAACGCAACCGTCCCGCAGCGATGAACATGTCCTCCACAGCCCTGCTCCCGCTGGACAAGGCTTGTCGGCCTGTGGAGGAGTTAACGAATCGTTAACGAATTCAGGTCGCAAAATCCTGATCATTATGTTCATTATCCGCACTTCGTCCCCGTAGTTCGGATTTTAGCGCTCCGGAAGGGGCGATTTGTCCAAGGCGGCAGGCCTGTGGAGGCCGGGACCCTCTTCGCCCAGCCATTTGGCGGCGCGCTTGAAGGCCGGCCGGCGGTCCCCATTTGTCCACAGCCTCGCCCCCCGGTTATAAGCTCGGCCTAAAGAGAGCGCGCGGCAGTCGCCGGCGGAAGGTGAGCCCGATTGGGACGCAGCTATTTCCATCTTCATCTCGTCTCCGACGCGACCGGCGAGACGCTGATCGCCGCCTCGCGCGCCGCGGCGGCGCAATATCAAGGCGTCGCCTCGATCGAGCATGTCTATCCGCTCGTGCGAACGCATTCGCAGCTCGATCGGGTGATCGCCGAGATAGAGAATGCGCCCGGCATCGTGCTGTTCACCTTGGTCGACGGCGAATTGTCGCGTCGGCTCGAGGCAAGTTGCGATGCCTCCGGCTCGCCTTGCCTCTCGGTGCTGAGCCCGATCCTGACCTTGTTCCAATCTTACCTCGGTACGGCTTCGACCCCCCGTGCGGGCGCGCAGCATATGCTCAACGCCGAATATTTCCGGCGCATCGATGCTTTGAACTTCACCATGATGCATGACGATGGTCAGTTGACCGAGAATTTGGAGCAAGCCGACATTGTTCTTCTCGGCGTCAGCCGCACCTCCAAAACGCCGACGAGCATCTATCTCGCCAATCGCGGCTTCAAGACCGCCAATGTGCCGCTCGTCCCCAATGTCGCCTTGCCGAGCGCCGTCGACCGATTGCGCAATCCTCTGCCGGTCGGCTTGATCGCTTCGCCGGAGCGAATCGTGCAGATCCGACAGAATCGGCTCCTCGCGCTCAACGCCGATCATCAGACGACCTATGTCGATCGCGTCGCGGTGGCCGAGGAGATCGCCCATTCGCGACGCCTGTTCAGCGAGCGCGGTTGGTCGGTCATTGACGTTACGCGGCGTTCGATCGAGGAGACTGCGGCGGCGATCATCGATCTGCATCGCGAACACAGTCTTCGCTTCATCGCTCAGGCCTGAGCCGAGATCATGGAGAAAGCCGAAGCGTCACGACAGGCTGGCGCGAGCCAATCTCAGCCGCGGCTTTGGCTCGGGCCCCGGCTCGTTCTTGCTTCGCGCAGCGCAAGCCGCTCTGCGCTTTTGAAGAACGTCGGGCTCGATTTCGACATCGATCCGGCAAGGATCGACGAGCGCGCGCTTGAGGAGGAATTCCTGCGCGCCGGCCGCGCGCCGTCCGGTCTGGCCGCATTGCTCGCCAAAGCCAAGGCGCTCGAAGCGAGCGCACGCAATCGCGACGCGCTTTGCCTTGGCGCGGACCAGACGCTGACCTTAGGCGAGCGCATCTTGCACAAGCCGCAGGACGAAGCGGGCGCCAAAAGCCATCTCAAAGCTCTGGCGGGGCGAACCCATCAACTCCACGCCGCTTTTTGCTTTGCGCGAAACGGCGCCTCGCTCTTCGAGGCGGTCGACGTCGCCAGCCTGACGATGCGCGCGCTCGATGAGGAGGCGATTCGGCTCTATCTGGCGCTCGCTGGCGCTTCGGCTCTGTCAAGCGTCGGCGCCTACCAGGTCGAAGGGCTCGGCGCCCATCTCTTGGCGGAGATCGAAGGCGATTACACGACGGTCTTAGGGCTGCCTTTGCGGCTTGCCCTGGCCTGGCTGAGGACGCAAGGATATCTGGCGCTATGAGCGACCATCTCGCGCCACGGGCCTGCGTCGCCGGCTCGCCGGTCGCCCATTCGCGCTCGCCACTCATCCATAACTTTTGGCTGCGCAGCCTCGGTATCGCTGGTCGCTACGATCGCGCCGAAGTGCCGCCCGGCGCTTTTGCGCAATTCGCCGAGAGCATCGGCAAGGACGGCCTCGTCGGGGCCAATGTCACCGTTCCCCACAAGGAAAACGCTTTCACCGCCTGCGATAAGCTCACGGCGAATGCGGCCGAACTTGGCGCGGTCAATACGCTGTGGCGCGAGAAGGGCGCGCTCTGCGGCGACAACACGGACAGCGCCGGCTTTCTCGCCAATCTCGACGAGCAAGCCCCGGGCTGGGCGAGCGCCGTCGAGCAGGTCGTCGTCATCGGCGCCGGCGGCGCGGCGCGCGCGGTGGTCAGCGCGCTCCTGGCGCGGCGCGCCGAGAGGATCGCCATCGTCAACCGTACCCTCGAGCGCGCCGAGCGTCTGGCCGCCCATTTCGGCCCCGCGGCCTCGGCTCATGTCCCGGCGGCTCTGCCTCGACTCCTGGCGCGCGCCCGCCTGCTCGTCAATGCAAGCTCGCTCGGCATGGCCGGGCAGCCGCCGCTCGACGTCGACGTCGGTCTTTTGCCGGCCCAGGCCATCGTCGCCGATCTCGTCTATGTTCCGCTCGAGACGCCGCTTCTCGCCGCGGCGAAAGCGCGGGGCTTACGCGCCGTCGAGGGATTGGGCATGCTGCTGCATCAGGCCGCGCCTGGTTTCGAGCGCTGGTTCGGCGCGCGTCCCGTCGTCACGAGCGAGCTGCGCGCGCTGATCGAGACCGATCTTGCCAGAGCCGGCGAGCGACGCCCGTGATCAACATCGGACTGACCGGCTCGATCGCGATGGGAAAGTCGACGGTCGCGGCGATGTTTCGCGAGGCGGGCGCGCCGGTCTTCGATTCCGACGAGGCCGTTCATACGCTCTATGCCGGCGCCGGCGCGAGCGAGATCGAAGCCGCCTTTCCAGGCGTTCTGGTCGGCGGCGCGATCGACCGGGCGCTTCTCTCCGAGAGGGTCCTCGGCGATTGGACGGCTCTCGCTCGCCTGGAAGCGATCGTCCATCCCAAAGTCGCTGTGGCGCGGGACGAATTTCTAAAAAGCGTCAGGGCGCAGGGGCGGCGGGTCGTTGTCGTCGACATTCCCCTTCTCTTTGAATCCGCCTCGGAGAAGTCTGTCGATCTCGTCGTCGTCGTCAGCGCGCCGGAACCTGTGCAAAAGGCGCGCGCCCTCGCCAGGAAAGGCATGACCGAGGAACGGTTTGCAGCGATTGTCGGCAAGCAAACGCCGGATCGCGAGAAGCGCCGCCGCGCTCATTTCGTCATCGAAACCGACTGTCCGTTCGAGGCGACGCGGGCGAAGACGCAAGGCTTGCTGCGGAGCGTCGCCGGCATGGTCGGGCAGGGCTAATTCTTATCATGCGCGAAATCGTACTCGACACGGAGACGACGGGCCTTAGTCCGGTGGACGGCCATCGCGTCGTCGAGATCGGCTGCGTCGAGATCGTTCATCAAATTCCGACGGGCGTCGTCTATCACACGCTGATCAATCCCGAGCGCGACGTGCCGGAGGACGCTTTTCGCGTGCACGGTCATTCGACCGAGGCGCTCTCTCCCCAGCCGATCTTTGCCAAAATCGCGCCGGATTTTCTCAGCTTCATTGGCGCCGATCCCTTGGTCATCCACAACGCCGAATTCGACATCGGTTTCCTCAACGCCGAATTGATCCGGCTCGGCGCCGCGCCGATCGCACCAAGCCGCGTCGTCGACACTTTGGCCATCGCGCGGCGCAAACATCCCGGCGCGCCCAACAGTCTCGACGCGCTCTGTGATCGCTATCGCATCGATCGCAGCCGCCGCCTAAGGCACGGCGCCTTGCTCGATGCGGAGATCCTTGTCGAGGTTTACGGCGAATTGCTCGGCGGGCGGCAAAGGTCTCTAGCCTTCGTCGTGCCGGGCGCCGAAGGCCGCGCGGCGGCCCAAAGCTCCGCGCAGCCGGTCGCGCGGGCGACAGCCGCGGTCATATCCTTGATCACCGAGGCCGAGCGCGCCGCTCATGCGCTACATGTCGCCGCCCTCGGCGATGAGGCGCTCTGGCGGCATTATCTGGCCGAACCGGCCGAATAGAGGGATCAGGCGACGCTAGCGGCCGGCGCCGGGGCGTCGGCCGCCGCCATGCGCTGGAGGAACAAAGCGTTGAAATCGATCGGATCGATGTAGAGCGGCGGGTAACCGCCGCTCTTGACTGCCTCGGCGACGACCTGGCGCGCGAAGGGGAACAGAAGCCGAGGGCCTTCGATCATGATCGCGGGTTGAACCTGCCCAGCTGGAACATTTTCGATGCGGAACACGCCCGCATAATTAAGCTCGAACTTGAAGAGTGTGTTCTGGCCCTCGCCCGCGCCCCCTTCGAGGAGAAGCGTCACCTCATAATCATTTTGGCCGACCTGGCGGGCGTTGACATTGACCTGGATCGAGATGTTCGGAGCTTGCTGCTGCGGAGCGAAGGAGCGCGGCGCGTTCGGATTTTCGAATGAAAAATCCTTCGTATATTGCACTAAAACGGAGAGTTTCGGCGCATTGGCGGAATTCTGACCCGCTCCGCCGTTCTGTTCGGCCATTTCATCTCTCCGTTGTGGCGAAAGACGCCATCGCTTGAGGCGGGTCGCCTAGCACAGGGCTCCAGTCGGAACAAGAACGGGCCTCTATTACTTGCGCGGCCAAACGAAGTCGTCGGCGCGGCCCGGCTTGGCCGGCGGCTCGACGCCGCTCGCCAGCACGATTACCGCCGCTACGGCGCTATTCGCCCACGCCGGTCGCGTCGCCAGTGCGCCGCCTGGCGAGAGCGGCCGGGCCGTCAAAGACAGAACGGGGCCGGCCAAAGGCTTGGCCGGCTCGAGCGGGGCGAGTTGGCCGGGGCTTGGCGTGAGCCCCATTTCGCGACGAATTTCGGCGTTGATGTCGGTCGCGGCATGTTCGACATCGGGCGGCAGATCGACCATGTCGTCGGCCGGCTTGGCGCTTTCATAGGCGCGGCGAATATCCCCCTCGACGAATTGCGCCGCCTTACGAGCGCCGGCCTTGGTGTAATAAACACCGTCGGCGATACGCAACCTTACGATCCGGCCGTTGACGTCCGGTCCGAAGGCGGCATAGGCGCCGTTTTCGTCGGCGAAAGCGTTCCAGATATCGATGTATTTCGCGCCCGCCTTTTCGGCATGGGCTTTGACGATTTCGTTGAGCTTGGCGACCTGGTCGTTGAACCTTTCGTTGCGCATCGGCGGCAGGCCGACCCAGACCAGCGGTATATGAGCTTGCCGGAAAGGCTCGACCACGGCCTCGACCCGCTTGCCGTAAATTTCGCTCCAACGGTCGGTCAGCGGGTCGAAACTTTCGGCGCCGTCCTTGATCGCCTGCAAGTCGTTGATGCCGACCTGCATGACCACGAAATCGATGTGGGTCTTGTCGTTCTTTTCGGCGACGAGGTCATGGGCGCCTTTCACCCAATCATAGAAATCGTCGCGCACCAGGCCCGAAGAATCGCGCGCCCGGCCGTTGACGGCGATTTTCGGATTGTCGGCGAAGGCCTCTCGCAATCCGTCCGCCGCCAGGATCGCCAGACTGTCGCCGATCACGTCGATGAAGAAGGTCGGCGCGACGGGCGACGCGCCGGCGCCGACGCGAGTCGCCTCGGTCGGCACAAAATCGCGCCGCACCGCGGGCCTACGCGCCGGCTCTCTCTGTTGCTCGATGGCCTTTTGGCGCTGATCGGAAAGCTCCCGTTGCTCAATCCAAAAAGTCTGCGAACTGTCGCTTCGCGCGAGTAAGGCCGGGCCGCCGGTCACATAGAGAAACAAGGCCGTGGCGATGAGTTTCATCGCGCGCGAACCCGCGAAGCGTTTCCACAAGGGTCTGTTGGCGGTCTTGCTCAATCGCTTAATCCGCTTAACGTTACGGCCGCTTTCGTATCCGCTGGAGCAGGGCAAGCGTCGCATAGCCGTCCGGCGTCAGGCCATTCTTCTCCTGATAGGCTCTGAGCGCCGTCTGGCCGGTCTCGCCGAACCTGCCGTCGATCTTGCCCACATCATAACCCATTTTCTTCAGCCGCGTCTGCATGTCGCGCGCCTGCGCCAGGCTGAGCCCGCGATCGCGGACCGGCCAGGCGCCGCCGCGCCCCGCCCCGCCCATCGCGCGATCGCCCAGGAGAGCGACGGCAAGCGCATAGGAGGTCGAGTTGTTGTAGCTCTTGATGACCTTGAAATTGGGCGTCACCAAGAAGATCGGGCCGGCAAGGCCGGCCGGAATGAGCAGTTGCGCTTCGCCTGATTCGGGCAGCGACCGGCCGTCGGCGCGGGCGATCCCCCTTTGCGCAAAGCCGCGGATCGTCGAGTAATTCGCCGTATCAGCCGCCTCCAGCGCGAAGCCCTGCGGCAAAACGACCTCATATCCCCACTGCTCGCCGGCTCGCCAGCCATGCTCCTTGAGGTAGTTGGCGGTCGAGCCGATAGCGTCGGGCGCGCTGCTCCAGATGTCCCTTTTCCCGTGACCTTCGAAATCGACGGCGAATTTGCGAAAGCTCGACGGCATGAACTGCGTCTGCCCCATCGCTCCGGCCCACGAGCCTCTCATCTCGCCGGGCGCGACGGCGCCCTCTTCGAGAATTTGCAACGCGGCGATGAGTTCTTGCTTGAAATAGTCGCCGCGATAGCGGGCGTAGGCGAGCGTCGCCAGCGCGCGAATCACATTGTCGCCGCCAACGAAGCCGCCGAAATCGGTCTCCACGCCCCAGACGCCGATGATGGTCGCCGGATCGACCCCGTAGTCCTGCCGCGCCTTGGCGAGCCAGATCCGATACGCCGTGGCCTTTTCCTGCCCGCGCGCAATGCGTCCGGGCGAAACGGCGCCGGCGATATAGTCCCAGATCGGCTTGACGACCTCCGCTTGCTTCTTGGTTCGCGCGATGACTTTGGGATCGAAGGTCACGCCGCGAAAAGCAAAATCGAAGGTCTGGCGCGAGACGCCATGGGCGTGAGCTTCCGGCCACAGACCTTTAAGAAAGGCGCTGAAAGAGCGCGCGTCGCCGGACTTTTTCTCGGTTTTCGCATAGGCGAAAGAATTCGCCGCCAGCCCGCATATGACCACGCAGGGGATCAGAAGCGTCGCCAAGAAACGCGCCAAGGAACGCGCCAAGAGGCGTCTGACGTGAGGCGCCGGTAGAGCCCAAAGAGATAGCGCGATCATTGGCGTTCCTCGCGACGATTCGCGCCGAAACTTAAAATCAGTTGATTGACAAAAACTTCCCGCGCCGAAATGGCGACGTCATTCGGCGGCGAGCTCCCCGTCCCTGGTCGCGGCTTTGACGTCGTCGGGATGCGGCATCGAAATGATGTTGTATCCCGAATCGACGAAATGGACCTCGCCGGTCACGCCGGAGGAAAGGGGCGACAAGAGGTAGAGTGCGGCGCCGCCGACATCCTCGATCGTCACCGTCCGGCGCAACGGCGAGTGCTCGCGCTCGAAATTGAACATGAAGCGGGCGTCAGCAATGCCGGCGCCGGCCAAAGTGCGAACCGGGCCGGCGGAGATTGCATTGACGCGCACCCCGGCGGGACCGAAATCGGCGGCGAGGTAGCGCACGCTTGCTTCAAGCGCCGCCTTGGCGACGCCCATGACATTGTAGTTCGGCATAACCCGTGTTGCGCCGCCGAAAGTCAGCGTGATCATCGCGCCGCCTTTGGGCATTAGCGCCGCGGCGCGCTTGGCGACTTCGGTGAAGGAGAAGGCCGAAATCAGCATCGTGCGGGTGAAATTCTCCCGCGTCGTATCCGCGTAACGGCCCTTCAATTCGCCGCGGTCGGAATAGGCGATGCAATGGACGAGAAAATCCATCGCGCCCCACTGTTCCTTCAGCGCCTCGAAGACGCGGTCGACGGAGGCGAGATCTTCGACGTCGCAAGGCAGCGCGAGCGAGGAGCCGACGCTTTCAGCGAGTGGGCGGACGCGTTTGCCGAGCGCTTCGCCCTGATAGGTGAAGGCGAGAGCCGCGCCGTGCTGGGCGAGCGTCTTGGCGATTCCCCAAGCGATCGAATGGTCGTTTGCGACGCCCATGACGAGGCCGCGCTTGCCGGCCATCAGATCCGCCCTCGCCCCGGTCATCGTCGGTCCCTCAAGTCCTCTTCGCTCAGGCGTCGATATGCTTGAGCACGATCGTCGCGTTGGTGCCGCCAAAGCCGAAAGAATTGGAGGCGACCGCGCCGATTTTTACATTGTCGCGCCTGGCGCGGACGATCGGCATATCGGCGAAAGCGGGATCGATCTCCTCGATATTGGCGCTGGCGCAGATGAACCCATTGTTCATCATCAGCAGCGAGTAGATCGCCTCTTGCACGCCGGTCGCGCCGAGCGAATGGCCGGTGAGCGATTTCGTCGCGGCGATCGGCGGGCACTTGTCGCCCGAGCCGAAGACTTCGCGAATGGCCTCGATCTCCTTTTCGTCGCCGACCGGCGTCGAAGTCGCGTGCGGATTGATATAGTCGATCGGCGCCTTCACGCTCGCCAGGGCCTGACGCATGCAGCGTACGGCCCCTTCTCCGGAAGGGGCGACCATGTCGTGGCCGTCCGACGTCGCGCCATAGCCCGCCACTTCGCCATAGATGCGCGCGCCGCGCGCGCGGGCGCGCTCGAGTTCCTCGAGGACCAGAACGCCGGCGCCGCCGGCAATCACGAAGCCGTCGCGATTCTTGTCATAGGCGCGGGACGCGGTGGCGGCGCGATCGTTGAATCCGGTCGACATGGCGCCCATCGCGTCGAACATCGCCGACATTGTCCAGTCCAGATCCTCGCAACCGCCCGCGAAAATCATATCCTGCTTGCCCCATTGGATCAGTTCATAGGCGTTGCCGATACAATGGTTCGACGTCGCGCAGGCCGAAGAGATCGAATAATTCACGCCCTTGATCTTGAACCAGGTTGCAAGCGTCGCCGAAGCGGTCGAGGACATCGATTTCGGGACGGCGAAGGGGCCGATACGCTTTGCGCCCTTCGCCCTGGCGACATCGGCGGATTCGACGATGGTGCGGGTCGACGGCCCGCCCGAGCCCATCACCATGCCGGTGCGCTCGTTGGAAATATCTTCCTGGTCGAGGCCGCTGTCCTGGATCGCCTGGTCCATCGCGACGTGGTTCCACGCCGTGCCTACGCCATGAAATCGCATGGCGCGGCGGTCGACGACTTCCTCCGGCTTGAGGCTCGGCGCGCCGTGCACCTGACAGCGCATGCCGAGTTCGGCGTATTTCTCCGCGCGGACAACGCCCGACCGACCCTCGCGTAGACTGGCGAGCACTTCCTGCGTGTTGTTTCCGATCGAGGAGACGATCCCCATGCCGGTGACGACGACGCGTCTCATCCGCTTCTCCCGACTGTCCGCCACATGGCTGGCAAAACGCTCAACTGGGGGTCGTCGTCGCGAAACTCAAGCGCTCGCGCCCTTTGGGGCGCCAAACAAGCCGACGCGCATGTCCTTGACCTCGTAGATGCGCTTGCCGTCGGCCTCGAGCCAGCCATCGGCGATGCCGAGCACAAGCTTGCCTTTGAAGACGCGCTTCATGTCGACGCCATAGACGATGCGTTTGACCGACGGCAGGACCTGATCGATGAATTTCACTTCGCCGACGCCGAGCGCCCGACCCCGCCCGGAAAGGCCGATCCAGCCAAGGAAAAAGCCGCAGAGTTGCCACAGCGCGTCAAGGCCGAGGCAGCCCGGCATGACCGGATCGCCCTTGAAATGGCAGCCGAAAAACCACAATTCCGGCTTGATGTCGAATTCGGCGCGCACGCAGCCCTTGCTGTTTTCCCCGCCCGCCTCCGAAATCTCGGTGATGCGGTCGAACATGAGCATCGGCGGCAGCGGTAATTGGGCGTTGCCGGCTCCGAACAATTCGCCGCGCCCGCAAGCCAGGAGCTCTTCATAGGCGAAACTCGACCGCCGCTCGCTCATGAACTGTCTTCTTCTCTCGCCTGCGTTTTGCCGCGGCAGTCCTATCACAGCCCAGCAGGTCTCGAAAGCCGCGCAGAGGCGCGGTTCAGCGAGGATTTTGCGCGTCATTCTGGCAGGTTGCGGAGAATGGCCCCTGTTCGTATTATGACGATCCTTTTTACGCGAACGGTTCCGCCCGCCGGGGATTGCGGGCCTGTGGATGGACGCTGAATGCCGCAACACTCGCCAGAAAACCGATCGGCCGCGCCGACTGACCCGCGCGCCGGCGACCCGATGAACGGCTGCCCGGTCCATCAGCTTCGCGGCAAGCTGCGCCGGGCCAATCTGCGCCCGACCCGCCAGCGCGTGGCGCTCGGCTGGCTCTTGTTCGGCAAAGGCGACCGCCATGTGACCGCGGAGACGCTCTACGAGGAAGCGGTCGGCATGAAAGTGCCGGTCTCGCTGGCGACCGTTTACAATACGCTGCATCAATTCACGCAGGCCGGCTTGTTGAACGAGATCGCGGTCGACGGCTCGCGCACCTATTTCGACACCAACATTACGCCCCATCACCATTTCCTGATCGAAGAGACCAACACGCTCTTCGACATTCCCGACGGCGGCGTCTCGGTCGTCGATTTGCCCGTCGCGCCGGAAGGGACCGAGATCGCCCGGGTCGATGTGATCGTGCGGCTGCGCAAGGCGCCGGCACGGGGAAGGTAGACCTGAGCGCCCTCTTCTCCCCCCTGCTTGGGGGAGAAGATGTCTCGCGAAGCGCGACATATGAGGGGTCGTCGAGCGGAGCGAGACGGCTTTGAGCGGTTGTCGCTTACGCAGGTCGAGCAAACTCTCCCGTTCTTGATTCCAGTTCCGGCCGGTTAGCGTGGCGGATATGTGGCAAGCCGTCCCGAGTCGCTCGACGACCCCTCATCCGGCCACCTTCTCCCGCAAGGGGAGAAGGGGCGGTCATCCTGCGATCTTGGAAAAATCCGCGACGGTATGAACGGCCCGACGCAGCTCGTTGAGCAGACGCAGGCGATTGAGCCGCAGTTGGACGTCATCCGCGTTGACGGTGACTTTGTCGAAGAAAGCGTCGACCGAGCCGCGCATCGCGCTGAGCGCGCGCATCGCGCCTTCGAAGTCCTCCTTCGCGACAAGCGCCGCAGCGTCCTGCGAAGCGACGCCGATCGCCTCGGCGAGCGCGCGCTCCTCAGGCGCGAGGAGCGCATCGGCGCTATGGGCTGCATCGAAAGCGCCGGCGCCGTCCTTCTTCTCCTCGGCGCGTAGGATGTTCGCGGCGCGACGATAGCCGGTAAGAAGGTTCTTGCCGTCCTCGGTGTCGAGAAGCCGGCCGAGAGCTTCGACCCGACGAACGATCATCAGCAGATCGTCCTGGCCGGGGAGCGCGAAGACCGCGTCGATCAGGTCGTACCGCTCGCCTTTGTCGCGGAGATACACCTTTAGGCGGTCGGCGAAGAAAGCGAGGAGATCGTCTGAGATTTTGGTGAAGTGATGTGCCCGAAACTCTTCCAGAAGTCCAGAGTCCGACATCAAGCAATCATCAC
>DASZFX010000544.1:0-7531 GCA_035939375.1 Roseiarcus sp. | reverse complement strand
CGTCAGGACCATCGACGCCCTCTGGCGCGCCATCGGAGAAATCTGCGATCTCTTCAGTCCCGAAGAGTGTCAAAACTACTTCGCCGCCGCAGGTTACGGATTCACTTGAATGTCCGATGCTCTAGACGGGCGCCGCCCGCGTCGTACCTTGGCTTGCCCTTGGCTCGCCGCGGCTACTTGTTTGGACAGTCCTTGAGCACGCGCTCCAGCGCCTGCGAGAAGCCGATGAGCGAATAAGTGTCCGTGGTCACATTGCCCTTCTTGGACATCGCCTTCACCTCGAGCTTGGCGCCTTTGCGCATTTCGTCGACGAGCTGGCCTTCCTTGGCGGCGTTCTTGACCCACAGATTGGAGGCCTTGGCGAGCAGTTCGAAGGATTGGTCGCCGACCGTCGCGGTCGCCCCTTTGATCGCCACCTTCTTCTTGCTTCCTTTGTCGCTTTTGTCGTCGTTGGCGGACGAATCAGGCGGATTGGCGACGTCAAAGCCCATGATGAACGAGACTTCGTTGCGCACGCCCTCGCCCGGCCGGTCCGAGATGAAGGCATAGGCCGGATCGCGCTTGAGATCGGCCGGGTTTCGGTCTTTGGGCTGGGCGAGCGTGTAGCAGACGCGTCCCTTGTTCGCCTGGCTTTGATAGACGCCCCAGTCGCCGAAGCTCGCGACAAGCAGCGGTTTGCCCGGAGCGCCCTTGTCTTCCCCCTTGCCCTTCTCGGCGGGCTTTTCCTTATCCTTGGCGCTGTGCTGGCTGGCGGCGGCCTTCTTCTTGGCGTCGCTTGCACTCTGCTGAGCCAAAGCAGGCCATGAGGGCGCCGCGGCGAGGATCGCCGCAACGATCAAGGCTGGCAAAAGCGCAATGCGAATCATGATTTCAATGTGCTCCGGCAGGCAAAAAACGGCGGCTGCGCCTCAACATAGCAACGATCGGGGCGGAATTCTGGCCGCCCCAGCCCCTGGCCATCAGGGGCGATAGCCTTGTAAACCTCCTTTCCTTAAGGAGAATTAACCGCGCCGAGGCCCTCGATGAAAGCCCTTATTTGCGATGATTACGGCCCCCCGGAAAAATTGAAAATCGTCGATCTGCCCGAACCCATTCCTGGCGAGGGCGAGGCGTTGATCGAGGTCGGCTTCGCCGGGCTCAATTTCTTCGACCTTCTGGTCATCGAAAACAAATACCAGGCGAAGCCGCCTTTGCCCTTTTCGCCCTCGGCGGAATTTTCCGGCCGGGTCCTGGCCCTCGGGCCCGGCGCCAAGGGGTTTGCCCCCGGCGACCGGGTTCTCGGCTATGCCGGCTTTGGTTCGGCGCGCGAAAAATTGGTCTGCCCGGTCGAGAAGCTGCTGCCCATCCCCGCCGGCCTTTCCGATGAGAAGGCGGCGGGAATCACCATCACCTATGGGACCACGCTGCATGCGCTGAAGCAACGGGCGGACCTTAAATCCGGCGAGAGCCTGGTGGTGCTTGGCGCCTCGGGCGGCGTCGGCCTGGCGGCCGTGGAGCTTGGGGCGCGGCTCGGCGCGCGGGTGATCGCCTGCGCCTCCTCGGACGAGAAACTGAAATTCGTGCGCGCTTTCGGCGCCGCCGAGACGATCAACTACGCGACCAGCGATCTGCGCGCCGAGTTGAAGCGCTTAACGTCCGGCCGCGGGGCCGACATCGTCTATGATCCGGTCGGCGGGCCTTTGACCGAGCAGGCGCTTCGTTCGCTCGCCTGGAAGGGCAGGCTGCTGGTGATCGGCTTCGCCTCGGGCGAAATCCCCAAGCCGCCGCTCAATCTCGCCTTGCTGAAGGGCTGCGATATCCGGGGCGTGTTCTGGGGCGAGTTCCTCAATCGCGAGCCCGAGGCCCATCGCGAAAATATGGCCGAATTGCTGGCCGACGCGGCCAGCGGCGCCATCTCGGCCCATGTCCACGCCGTCTATCCGTTGGCATCCTACGTCGAAGCGCTCGGCGTCATCGCCCGGCGCGAGGCGCTGGGCAAGGTCATCTTGAAGATCGGCCGCGGGGCCTAACGGCAAAAGGCGGCCGCGCTGGCGGCGACCCTGCTATGCAAGGCTTGGCTACAAAGCGGGCGAGGGCCATATCGCGTAGCAAGATCGGGAGGGTCGCCAGCGAAGCGTTGGAGACCGGTCATGCAAGAACCGCTTACGGAGAGCGCAACGATCCGCCGACTGTGGGAGGCGGATCGAGAATTGCTGCGCGACCATCTCTTGCGTCTTGATGTGCAAAGCCGCCACGACCGCTTCAACGGCGGCGCTTCGGACGAATTCCTCGACCGCTACGCCGATCATTGCTTCACCCCGGGCGACGTCATTTTCGGCGCCTTCGTCGATGGCGAATTGCGCGGCGCCGGCGAATTGAGGCCGATCGATCCGAAAGAAGCGAGACCGCCGTTCCTCGCCGCGCCCGGCCGCGCCGAAGCCGCGTTCAGCATCGAGCGCGCCTATCGGCGGCGCGGTCTCGGCGTGCGGCTCTTCGAGCGCCTGATGCGCGCCGCCGCCGCCCACCGCATCGCCGAGATCGATTTTACCTGCGCCGCCGACAACAAGGCGATGCAGCGCTTGGCGCGCAAATTCTCGGCCGAGATGCATTTCTCGGCGCATCAGGTCACCGGCCGCCTGACCGCCCGCCACGCCAGCGCCTTTTCGCAGTGGCGCGAAGCGGCGAGCGATGCGAGCGACTACGCGATCGCGATGCTCGACGCGCAAAGGCGCGCGCTTGGCGAGCGCGCGACCAAGCGCTAAGGGGGAACGTCAGCCGACCCTTGGGAGATCGAGCGTCTCCTTGCGCCGGGAATCCAGGCGGAGCCGCCGGCGCATCTTGAAAGGCTTTTTGCAGCGGCGCCGCGCCGATAGCCGGGACAAGCCCGACCATTTGCGGGCGAAGGTCGTACCCCTCGAGGCGCTCTGACGCGGCGGGCGGACGTCCTTTCCCCGAACGGCCGTGCGATCGAGTGGGAGCGGATGCGCGATAAAGCGCTTGCGAAGGAGCTTGCGGCGAGTGTAAGGCGCCGGCTCTAAAAGCACTTCGCTTTCTTCTGAGACGATGCGAATTGCAAACGCGATTCACATTTGCCGGGCGAGCATCATGTTCTTGATCTCGGCGATCGCCTTGGCCGGGTTGAGGTTTTTCGGGCAGGTCTTGGCGCAATTCATGATCGTGTGGCAGCGGTAGAGGCGGAACGGATCTTCAAGATCGTCGAGCCGCTCGCCCGTCGCCTCGTCGCGCGAATCGATGAGCCAGCGATAGGCTTGCAGCAGCACCGCGGGGCCGAGATAGCGCTCGCCGTTCCACCAATAGCTCGGGCAGGAGGTCGAGCAGGACGCGCAGAGGATACATTCATAGAGCCCGTCGAGCTTGGCGCGGTCGGCGGGGCTTTGTCTCCATTCCTTCTCGGGGACGGGCGTTTCAGTCTTGAGCCAAGGCTCGATCGAAGCATGTTGGGCGTAGAAATTCGTCAGGTCCGGCACGAGGTCCTTGACGACCGGCAGGTGCGGTAGCGGATAGATTTTCACCGCTCCGCCGATCTCGTCAATGCCGCGCGTGCAGGCGAGCGTGTTCAAGCCGTCGATATTCATCGCGCAAGAGCCGCAGACGCCCTCGCGGCAGGAGCGGCGGAACGTCAAGGTCGAGTCGACCTTGGATTTTATCCAGATCAGCGCGTCGAGCACCATCGGCCCGCAATCGGCGCGATCGACATAGTACGTATCAATGCTGGGATTGCCGCCGTCGTCGGGATTCCAGCGATAGACGCGGAACTCCGTGGTCTGCTTGGCGCCGGCCGGTTTCGGCCAGGCCTTCCCCTCCTTCATGCGCGAGTTCTTGGGGAGCGTGAGTTGAACCATCTTCCTATTGCTCTCTCAGTACACGCGCGCCTTCGGCTCGATATAGGTCACGTCATTGGTCATCGTATAAGTATGCACCGGCCGGTAGTCGATCGTCACGCTGTATTTCTGAGCGTCGATCCACGCCAGCGTATGCTTCATCCATTCCTTGTCGTCGCGATGCGGATAATCTTCCCGCGCATGGGCGCCGCGGCTCTCCAGGCGATTGGCGGCGCTGTCCATCGTCACAACCGCCTGCACGATGAGATTGTCGAACTCCATCGTCTCGATCAGATCGGAGTTCCAGATCAGCGAGCGGTCGGTGATATGAACGTCGGCGCTGGCGCGCCAGATCTCGTGGATCAGCTTGTGGCCCTCTTCAAGCACCTCGCCGGTGCGGAAGACGGCGCAATTCGATTGCATAGCGCGCTGCATGCGGCTGCGCAGCTCCGCTGTCGGCGCGCTGCCGTTGGCGTGGCGGAAACGATCGAGCCGCGAGAGCGCAAGATCGGCCGAATCCTTCGGCAATTCGGCGTGGGTTTCGCCCGGTTCGACGATTTCAGCGGCGCGCAAGCCCGCGGCGCGGCCGAAGACGACGAGATCGATCAGCGAATTCGAGCCCAGGCGATTGGCGCCATGCACCGAGACGCAAGCCGCTTCGCCGAGCGCCATCAGGCCCGGCACGATCGCGTCGGGATCGCCGTTGGCCTTGGTCACGACCTCGCCATGGTAGTTCGTCGGCACGCCGCCCATGTTGTAATGGACGGTCGGCAGGACCGGGATCGGCTCTTTTGTCACGTCGACGCCGGCGAAAATGCGCGCGCTTTCCGAAATGCCCGGCAATCTTTCGTGCAGGATTTTCGGATCAAGATGGTCGAGATGCAGGTAGATATGATCCTTCAACTTGCCGACGCCGCGGCCCTCGCGGATTTCCATCGTCATCGAGCGGCTGACGACGTCGCGCGACGCAAGGTCCTTGGCTGACGGCGCGTAGCGCTCCATGAAACGCTCGCCTTCGGAATTGGTCAGATACCCGCCCTCGCCGCGCGAGCCTTCCGTGATCAGGCAGCCCGCGCCATAGATGCCCGTCGGATGGAATTGCACGAATTCCATGTCCTGCAGCGGCAAGCCGACGCGCAAGGCCATGGCGTTGCCGTCGCCCGTGCAAGTATGGGCCGAGGTCGCCGAAAAATAAGCGCGCCCGTATCCGCCCGTCGCCAGCACCGTCAAATGCGCCCGGAAGCGGTGGATCGTGCCGTCGTCCATCTTGAGGCAGACGACGCCGCGCACGCGGCCCTCCTGGTCGCGGATAAGATCGATGGCGAAATATTCGATGAAGAATTCCGCTTTGGCCTTGAGCGCCTGGCCGTAAAGCGTGTGCAGAATCGCATGGCCGGTGCGGTCGGCGGCGGCGCAGGTGCGTTGGGCGATGCCCTTGCCATAGTCCGTCGTCATGCCGCCGAAGGGACGCTGATAGATCTTGCCGTCCTCGGTGCGGGAGAAAGGCACGCCCCAATGATCGAGCTCATAGACGGCGGCGGGCGCTTGGCGGCAGAGATATTCGATCGCGTCCTGGTCGCCGAGCCAGTCGGAGCCCTTGACCGTATCGTACATGTGCCAGCGCCAGTCGTCCGGCCCCATATTGCCGAGCGAGGCGGCGACGCCGCCCTGGGCCGCGACCGTATGCGAGCGGGTCGGGAAAACCTTGGTCACGCAGGCCGTGCGCAACCCTTCCTGAGCGCAGCCAACTGTCGCTCGCAACCCGGCGCCGCCCGCGCCGACCACGACGATATCGAACGTATGGTCGGTGATCGGATAGGCTTGTCCGTTTCGGGCCGGCGCGGTAGCGCCATTCTTGCCAGTGGTCGCCATTTTATCGCCTCAGACGAAACCGATGCGCAGCACCGCATAAACGCAGGCGAGCGCCAACGCCCCCGCGAAAAACAGATTGGCCATCAAAGCCCATTCCTTGGCGTGGCCGTGAACATAGTCCAGGATAATCGAACGCATGCCGATCTGCATATGGTAGAGGCCGGTCAGCACGAACAGCATCACTATGATCGCCGGCAGCGGTCGGCTGAGCACGGCGCGCACCCCGTTATAGTCCTTCGACAGAAGCGACAGCATCACCCAGACGAAGGCGACGGTCAGCGGGATCAATGCGGCTGAAGTCAGCCGCATCAACCAATTTTCTTCGGCGCCGGAGCGCGCCGAGCCGAGGTGGCGGACCCTGGCGAGCGGGGAGCGGAGAGAGGCTTTGTCGTCGATCATCGTCGCACGCTCCTATCGCACCGCATAACCGATCGACCAGACGATGATCGTGAGGACGAAACCGCCGATCAGCGTCCCTTGGGTGAGCCATTCGCGCAACGGCTTGTCGAGACCGTAGCCGGCGTCCCAAATGGCGTGCCGCACGCCGCCGAGCGCGTGGTGGAACAAGGCCCAACTGAACCCGAACAAGATGAGCCGTCCAATGATCGACGTGAGAAAGCCCGAGACGGCGGCAAAGGCCGAGGCGTCCATCGAGGCGGCGATAAGAAACCAGGCGAGCAGCAGCGTTCCGACATAGAGCGCGCCGCCGGTGATGCGATGCGCGATCGACATGAGCATGGTCAGGGTCAGCCGATAGACGCTCAAATGCGGCGAGAGCGGCCTCGCGCCGGCGGGCGAAGGCGAAGCGTCGGTTGAGGCCATGGCTCAGCTTCCCGATTGACGGACCGGCCTCTCACCTATCGGAATCGGCCCGATTTCGCAACGCTTCGACCCCCTTCCAGCCGCTGAAGAGAGAACCCGCCGCGCAACGCGGTCCCGCTTCCGCCGGCGCGGACGACAGGGAGCGGGTTGCGAACCATAGCTCCAAATCGGGGCCGATCGTCGACGGGCGACGACTTTTGTGGTACGAGCCGGCGTCAAGACCCCTCGACGTCAACACCGATCATGGCTGTTGAAGGCGCGCTTCGACCTCGCCGCGCGTCGGCGGATCGGAGCCCTTGCGCGTGCAGGTGATCGCCGAGGCCGTCGCAGCGAAATTGAGCCAGCGCGACAGGCTCGCCGCGCTCGGCGCGCCGGCGCTTTTCCCGAGCGCTTTGTCGGCGTCCATGGCCGCGATCAGCGCTGACATAAAGCTGTCGCCGGCCCCAACCGTGTCCGCCACCTCGACCTTGGGCGCGCGCACTTCGAGCCGCAGCGCGCCAAGATAGGCGACGGCGCCGGCCGCCCCGCGCGTGACAACGCTGAAATACGGGCCGCGCCGCGCCCAATCGGCGATCGAAACCTCAGGATCGCGGTCCGGATAGAGCCAATGCAAGTCTTCTTCACTCGCCTTGACGATGCTGGCGAGCGCGAGCTGACGTTCGACGAGCGCAATCACTTTCGCGCGATCCGGCGTCACCAGCGGGCGAATGTTCGGGTCGAAGCTGGTCGTGGCATATTCTCGCGCCTTGGTCATCGCGACGACGACGCTCTCTCCATGGCGCGCATCGAGGGCCGAGATCGAGCCGACATGAAGATGGCGCGCGCCGGCGGGCCATTCGGGCGGGAAAGGCCAAGCCCCATCGAAGGACGTTGAATCGAGATAGAAGGAATAGCGCGCGCCGGTCTCGGCCGTACCGCGCATGACGAAGGCGAGCGTCGTCGGCTCGTTCGCTCGCGCCGTGAACCACAGATCGACTCGCGCCTTGGCGAGGGCGGCGGCGAAGGCTTCGCCATTG
>DASZFX010000543.1:0-3654 GCA_035939375.1 Roseiarcus sp. | reverse complement strand
AAACAATACGAGGTCTACAAGGACCGCATCGGCGAGATCATCAACGGCATCGTCAAGCGCGTCGAATACGGCAATGTCGTCGTCGATCTCGGCGGCAGCGGCGCCGGCGAGGCGGTGGTCCGGCGCGATGAGTTGATCCCGCGCGAAATGTTCCGCCCCGGCGATCGCATCCGCGCCTATGTCTATGACGTGCGACGCGAACAGCGCGGGCCGCAGATCTTCCTTTCGCGCACGCATCCGCAATTCACCGCCAAGCTCTTCGCGCAGGAAGTGCCGGAGATTTACGACGGCATCGTCGAGGTCAAATCGGTCGCTCGCGACCCCGGCTCGCGCGCCAAGATCGCGGTCATCTCCAATGATTCCTCGATCGACCCGGTCGGCGCCTGCGTTGGGATGCGCGGCTCGCGCGTACAGGCCGTGGTCAACGAGCAGCAGGGCGAGAAGATCGACATCATTCCCTGGTCGGCGGATGCGGCGACATTCATCGTCAACGCCTTGCAGCCTGCGGAGGTGATGAAAGTCGTGCTCGATGAAGATTCGACGCGCATCGAAGTCGTCGTCCCCGACGATCAGCTTTCGCTGGCGATCGGCCGGCGCGGCCAGAATGTGCGGCTCGCTTCCCAGCTCACCGGTTGGGACATCGACATCCTGACCGAAGCGGAAGAATCCGAGCGGCGGCAGAAGGAGTTCGTCGAGCGCACCAATGTCTTCATGAGCGCCCTCGACGTCGATGAGGTCGTCGCTCAATTGCTGGCTTCCGAGGGCTTCCGCTCGGTCGAGGAGCTCGCTTACGTCGAGCCGCGCGAACTCGCCTCGATCGAAGGCTTCGACGCCGACACGGCGGCGGAAATCCAATCGCGCGCCCAAGGCCATCTCGCCCGGATCGAGGCCGAGCATGACGAGCGGCGCAAGGCGCTGGGCGTCGCCGATGAATTGAAATCGGTCGAGGGGATCACCACGGCCATGTTGGTCAAGCTCGGCGAAAACGACGTCAAGACGATGGAAGACCTCGCCGGTTGCGCGACCGACGATCTGGTCGGCTGGACCGAACGGGGCGAAGGCGAAGCCAAGCAGCACGCCGGCTTTCTCGACGGGTTTGATCTTTCTCGTGAGCCGGCGGAGGCGATCATCATGCGCGCCCGCGTGCTGGCGGGCTGGATCGAGGCGCCGGCGGAGGTCGAAGGCGAGGCCGAGGCGACGGCCGAGCCCGAATAGGGGCTTCCCGGGATTGGAGACCGGTTTGGGCGGCAAGGCGGCGGATCGGGAGGGGCCGGAGCGGACATGCGCCGTCACCAGCCAAAAGGGTCCGCCCGAGACCATGATCCATTTTTGCCTCTCGCCAGAAGGGGTCGTCGTGCCCGACTTGCGGCGCAAGCTGCCGGGTCGCGGCGTCTGGGTGTTGGCGCAAAGGGCGATCGTTGATCAGGCCGCCCAGCGCCAAGTCTTTTCGCGGGGATTCAAGACAAAGGCGGTCGTCGAGCCGGGCCTGGCGGAACTTGTCGAGCGGCTTCTCGAAGACGAGGCGTTGCAGTTCCTCTCGATCGTCAACAAGGCCGGGCTTGTCTCCGCGGGCGCCTTCAAGGCCGAAGAGGCGATCCGGGCGGGATCGGTCGTCGCCCTGATTCACGCCCGGGAAGCGTCAAACCACGGCGTCGTCAAATTGGAGCGTTTGGTCAAATCCCAGCTCGGTCCGGAGGCGCAAAGGGTTGCTCGGATAAATCTTTTCTCTTCGCGCCAATTGGATTTGGCGTTGGGGAGGACAAATGTGATACATGCAGCGCTCCGCGAAGGCGAGGCGAGCGCGGCGTTCCTGACGAGGGCGCGGCGTCTCGGTCACTATCGTGACCAGGATACGGAAATTCCGTCGGAAGCGGCGCAACCCGGCGAGGGCGGCGCGGCCGCCGCAGGCGAAACTATTGGTCGGGCTTCGCCCGGCGCGTGGAAGGGCGAATGAGCGATACCAACAATACCGGCGACAAGACTTTGACCGTTGCGCCGTCCAAGACCTTGCATTTGAAGCGCCCTGTCGAACAGGGAATGGTGCGCCAGAGTTTTTCGCACGGCAGATCAAAGGCGGTCGTCGTCGAAAAGGTGAAACGCCGCATCCCGGGCGCCGGCGAGGCGCCTCCGCGCGAAGCTGCGCCGGCGGTAACGCTGAAAAATGCGCCTGCCGCGGCGCCGTCGGCCAAAGCCCCGGCCGCCCCAACCGCCCCGACCGCTCCGGCCAAGACAGGCGTCGTCCTGCCGACGTTGACCGAGGAGCAGCGCCAGGCCCGCGCCAAGGCGCTGGTCGGCGCGCGGGCGCGTGAGGAAGAAGACCGCCGTCGGCAAGAGGCTGAGGCCAAGGCGCGGGCTGAGCGCGAAGCGCGCGAACGCCAGGAGCGGGAGGCCGCCGAGGCCCGCAAGCGCGAAGAAGAGACCCGCCGCGCCCAGGATGCCGAATTCAAGCGCAGGACCGAGGAAGAGGCTCGCCGTCGCCTCGCTGGCGGGGAGCCGGCGCCTTCGCCGTCGAACGCCGCCGCGCGCAAGCCGCTCGTCAGCGCCGTCGTCACGCCCCGACCCGCTATTGCGCCGGAAGAAGAAGACACCGCCAAGCGGTTGATCCGGCGGCCGGGTCAGCCGACAAAGGTCGTGCTTCCGCCGCGCCCGACGCGCGGCGGCGAGCAACGCAATCGCGGCCGCCTGACCGTCACCAGCGCCACCGCCGGCGAAGACGAGCGCATGCGCTCGATCGCCTCGTTTCGCCGCCGTACGCAAAGGCTCAAGGGTCACGGGCTTGGCGAGCCCAAGGAGAAGCTGCTGCGCGAGATCGTGCTGCCGGAGACGATCACCATCCAGGAACTGGCGAGCCGCATGTCCGAGCGGGCCGTCGACGTCATCAAGCTCCTGATGAAGCAGGGCCAGATGGCGACGGCGACCGACGTACTCGAAGCCGATACCGCGCAACTGATCGCCGAGGAAATGGGTCATACCGTCAAGCGCGTCGCCGAATCCGACGTCGAGGAAGGCCTGTTCGATCGGCCTGACGTCGACGGCGCGGCCGAACCGCGCCCGCCGATCGTGACGATCATGGGCCATGTCGACCACGGCAAGACGTCGCTTCTCGATGCGATTCGCCAGGCCAATGTGGTCGCGGGCGAAGCCGGCGGCATCACCCAGCATATCGGCGCCTATCAAGTGACGGCGCCGAACGGCGCCAAGATCACCTTCATCGATACGCCGGGCCATGCCGCCTTTACCGCGATGCGCGCGCGCGGCGCGAGCGTGACCGATATCGTCGTGTTGGTCGTCGCTGCCGACGACGGCGTCATGCCGCAGACCATCGAGGCGATCCGTCACGCCAAGGCGGCGAAGGCGCCGATCATCGTGGCGATCAACAAGATCGACAAGCCGGAAGCCAATCCCGAACGCGTCGCCACCGAACTTCTGCAACACGAGGTGCAGGTCGAGAGGTTTGGCGGCGACACGCTGGCCGTCGAAGTCTCGGCGACGAAGCACACCAATCTCGATAAATTGCTTGAAGCGATCGCGCTGCAGGCTGAATTGCTCGATCTCAAGGCCGATCCGAGCCGCCCGGGCGAAGGCGCGGTGATCGAGGCGCGGCTTGATCGCGGCCGCGGCCCGGTCGCGACCATTCTCGTGCAGCGCGGAACC
>DASZFX010000542.1:0-3850 GCA_035939375.1 Roseiarcus sp. | reverse complement strand
CTCGCCTTAGCGCGGAACGACGTTGCTAGCGCCGCCAACAAGCCCAAATCCAGTCAAATCAAAGCCTTGCCTCAGCGAGGCGATGGCGCTGCGCTTCGCGCGAGTCCAACGAGGCGCTTGAGGTCGGCCGCCGTCGTCTTGCCGACAATCGTCAGATCGCCCCGGGCGGGCGCCGGCAACGCCACGGCGATGACGCCGTCGCTCACGCTCACTAAAGAATGCGAAGCCGGCGTCGTTTCGCCAGGTTCGAACGTCAGGCCAATGCGACTGCCCAAACCGTTCTCATAAAGCGCGAAGGCCGCGGCTCCTTGAGCGCCGGGAATGACGCGGCCGCCCAGCAGCGCAAAGCCGGCGGCGCTGAAATCAGGGATCACCACGACGCCGCCGAGTTGCGGCTGCAGCCATCGCTCAAGCGCGGCCTTTTCGCTGGTCGCAAATTCCATTTTTTTAGCGCCGCCGAAGGCCCAATAAGCCGAGAAGGCCGCCGAAGTCAGGAGCGGCGAACGATCGGGCGGCGCCGGCGTTGCGCTCAAGACGCAAAACAAAGCGGCGCCGAAAAGCGCGCAGCACCGAGGCGCGAGGCGCCTGCGCCAGGTTTCTGCCCGGATATCAGGCTTCGTCGGCGCCGAAATGACGCGCCGAACCGGGCTCGCCTTGCCCTCGATCTGAGGCGGCAGGGGCGCCAATTCGCGCTCGCTGGGCGTTACGCGGCGAAGCTCGATCCGCCGCGCCGGCGTCTCGAATTCGGCGCGGCGCGCTTTCTCGCGCTGCTCCCAATTTTCGTTGAAGACCTTGCGAATGGCCTTGTTCTGCGCGCGCCATTGTTCAATGCGGGCGACGAGGGCCGGATCGGCGGCCATGCGGCGCTCAAAGTCGCGCTTCTCCTCCAGCGTGAGGCATTCGTCGACATAGGCCAGCGCCTGCGCCAAAAGCGCGGACCCGGCGGTCACTTTACGAGCCGAAGATGCGGCGCGCCGCTGCGACGGGGAGACCGCGCTTGGATCGGCGTCGCCACCGCTCGCGACAGCGCCAGACGGGCGCGGGCGAGGCGATCGATCAGCGCGGCAAGCGAGATTTCGAGCACCGCCGCCGCCTCGGTATGCGGCAGGCGCTCCAAAACCACGAGCAAGAGCGCCTCGCGCAATTCAAGCGGCATGGCGCAAATGACGCGTTCGACTAGCGCGCCCTCGCGTCCTCCGTCGTTTTCGGCGCCGTCGTCGTCGACGCTCTTGAGACGCACGTGACGGCGATGGAAGCGGACGAACAGCGACAGGAGCCGAGCGCGCCGGCACAGATCCGGCGGCCCTTCGCCATTACGCGCAGCCAGAAGGGCGCGATTGACAAGCGTGTCGACGAGGACTGCGGCGGCTGCGGGTTCGCGAGCGAACCGAATATCGGGGGTCAAGGCCGTCGCGAAGCGACCAAGCGCTCGCGCCTCCTCCAGCCATTCGGCCGACGAGCCCAGCAGCGACATTGCTCATCCCGACTCAAACTATTTCCTAGCAAAACCTAAACCGGCGCGCCGGCGGCTCCAAGGCGGGCTATGTGAATTTTCTCACATTTTTTGTGAGGCGATGCCGGGGACGGCAGGTCTTCCCAGCGGCCGGCGCGAGCGATAAGGATGCAATGGGGGCGTGTAAGCCAGCCGGGTCGAGGGCATTTCATGAATATGGCGAGGTTTTCGATGGCTGAGGGCGAGACGGCCGCGGATTTGTCGGGCGCCGGCCCGCTCAAGGGGATGCGCGGCCTGATCATGGGCGTCGCCAACAACCGCTCCATAGCCTATGGCATCGCCAAGGCGGCGAAGGCGGCCGGCGCCGAATTGGCGCTGACCTTCCAAGGCGAAGCTCTGGAGAAGCGCGTGCGCCCGCTCGCCCAGGAGCTTGGCGCCGAAGTGGTCGGTCATTGCGACGTCACCGACGCGACCTCGGTCGATGCTGTTTTCGCGGCGACCGAGAAGCTTTGGGGCGGCCTCGACTTCCTCGTCCATTGCATCGCTTTTTCGGACAAGGACCAATTGACCGGCCGCTATATCGACACGACCGAGGACAATTTCTGCAAGTCGCTGCTGATCTCCTGCTACTCCTTCACCGCGGTCGCACAGCGCGCCGAGAAGCTGATGACCAACGGCGGGGCGATGTTGACCCTGACGTACTACGGCGCCGAAAAATGGATGCCGCACTACAACGTCATGGGCATCGCCAAGGCGGCGCTCGAAGCGAGCGTGCGCTACCTCGCCGCAGATCTCGGCGAGAAATCGATCCGCGTCAATGCGATTTCCGCCGGGCCGATCAAGACGCTGGCCGCCTCCGGCATCGGCGATTTCCGCTACATTCTGCGCTGGAACGAATACAACGCGCCGCTTCGCCGGACGGTGACGATCGAGGAAGTCGGCCAAAGCGCCGTCTATCTGCTCTCGCCGATGTCGCGCGGCGTCACCGGCGAAATCCTCCATGTCGACGCGGGCTACCACGTGGTCGGCATGAAGAATCCGGCCGCGCCGGATATTTCGGTGGTCAAGGACTGAGCGAAGCCTCGCTCTCCGACGCGGCGGGCTGCGCGTCCGCCGAAGCCTCGGCCCGGTTGATCGGGCGGAGCCCCGGCGCGAAAGTGACGTACCGCCACAGCGCGAAAGCGGCGAGCGCCAGATGCAGCAGCGCATTCTGGGCATAGAGCGCCCCCGGCCCGAACAATCGCATCAAGGCGGCGGCGAGGACCGGCGCGACAATCGCCCCGGCGCTGTAGAGGAAGAGAAGGCCGGTCGACACCAACACCGTGTGCTCCGCTCTCGCGCGGTCGTTGGCGTGGGACGTCGTCAGCGTATAGAGCGTGAACGTCGTCAAGCCCACCGCGAAGCCGAGCGCTACAAAGGCGCTCCCGCCGCCTTGGAGCCGCCACAGCGCGATTTCGACGCACGCGCCGACCCCCGACAAGGCCGCGATCATCGCCCGTCTGTCGACAAAGTCGGAGAGACGGCCCGCTGGATAGACGCCCAGCGCCGAACCAATGGTGACCGCGGCGGTGAAGAGCGGCGCCGCCTGTGGTGAAAAGCCGACGCCCAGCGCATAGACCGGCCCGAGCGCCGAATAGGCGCCGTTGGTCGCGCCAACCAGAAAGGCGGCGAGCGCGCCGACCGGGGACAGGCGGATCAGCCAGCCAAGGCGCAGCCTCGCCCCGCGCGGCTGGATCGGCGCGTCGGCGTTGGTGAGCGCGAGCGGGATGGTCGAAAGCGCGATCAAGGCGCCGCCCATGGTGAAGCCGACGAAAGTGGTCGCCGATTGCAGCGTCAACGCCAATTGGCCGCCGGCCGAGGCGGCATAGGCGACGATCTGGTAGAAGCCGTAAAGCGCGCCGCGATTGGAATTGGTCGCCTTGGCGTTGATCCAGGATTCGATCACCGAATAAAGGCCGGCGAAGACGAAGCCGAGAGCGCCGCGCAAGATCAGCCAGGCGACCGGCTGGAGAATGGCGGGCAGGAGGATGACGGTCACGACCGCAGCCGCCACCAGCGCCGAAAAGGCGCGGATATGGCCGGCGCGCCTGACGAGAAAAGGCGTCGCCAACGTCCCCGCCAACATGCCGCCGAAATAGACCGAGCCGAGGAGGCCGATCGTCAATTCGGGAAAGCCCTCGATTTTTGCGCGGAGCGGCGTCAGCACGGTGACGAGCCCGTTGCCGGCGATCAAAAGAAAAGCCGAAGCGAGCAGGGCGGCGATGGCGGAATAGGGTTTCAAGGCGCGATTCGGATGAGACGCGCCATGCTAGGGGAGGCGCCGCCATTGAGATAGAGCCAAGACGGGTGGCAGGGTTGCGTCAGAAGGGCGTGTCGGGGTGGGAGCGCCGCCGTTAG
>DASZFX010000541.1:0-15652 GCA_035939375.1 Roseiarcus sp. | reverse complement strand
AGCAGACGGGGCGAGTTCAGATAGGTGTTGCGATGAATGCCGCCGAGCCGGGCGAACTCCGCATTCTCCAGGCCCGGAATCATGCGGAAGATGCGCCCCTGCTCGCCGTATTTGAGCTTGGTCTGGAAGCCGACCATGTTGAAGAGCGTGCCGAGCGCATTGTCTTGCCTCAACTGCGTAACGGCGTAGGGCTTGACGGCGGGCTGATGAGCGTTGGTGAGGCCGACCGGTTTCATCGGGCCATGGCGCAGCGTTTCGCGCCCGCGCGCGGCCATCACCTCGATCGGCAGACAGCCGTCGAAATAGGGGGTTCCTTCGAAGTCCTTGAACTCGGTCTTCTCGCCCTCCAGCAGCGCGTCGACGAAAGCTTCGTATTGGTCGCGGTCGAGCGGACAATTGACGTAATCGGCGCCGGAGCCGCCGGGGCCGGCCTTGTCGTAGCGCGATTGCAGCCAGGCCTTGTCCATGTCGATCGTGTCGCGATGGACGATCGGCGCAATGGCGTCGAAGAAGGCGAGCGCCTTTTCCCCGGTCAGCGCGCGGATCGCTTCGGCAAGGCCGGGCGAAGTCAGGGGGCCGGTGGCGATGATGACGTTGTCCCAATCCTCCGGCGGAACGCCCAGGACCTCGCCGCGCCTGACTTCGATCTCCGGCCGCGCGAGGATCGCGGCTTCGACCGCGGCCGAGAACCCCTCGCGATCAACCGCCAGCGCCCCCCCGGCGGGGACCTGGTGGGCGTCGGCGGCGGTCATGATCAGCGAGCCCATTGCGCGCATCTCGCGATGAATCACGCCGACCGCGTTGGTCTCGACATCGTCGGAGCGGAAGGAGTTCGAGCAGACGAGTTCGGCGAGGCGATCGGTCTTGTGCGCCTCGGTGCCGCGTTGCGGGCGCATCTCGTGCAGGACGACCGCCACGCGGCTTTGGGCGATTTGCCAGGCGGCCTCGCAGCCGGCAAGGCCGCCGCCGACGATATGGATGGGCTTCATGCCGATTCATTGGGCCGGAAGCCGGCGCCAGTCAATGCGAGCGACGCGGCCGGATCTCCATAAAAAAAAGCGCCCGCCGGGGGAGGATCCGACGGGCGCCTTAAACGCGGATGGGGGAGACTTTGGGAGGGAGGAGGAAGCCTCCGGCCGTCCGCGAAACGGGCTGTCGCCTTACGCGCCGGTGGCGACGGTCCGGCGAACGATGAATTCGATATCGCCGCGGCGGATGCCGATGTCGCTCAGCTCTCGGTCGCTCAACTGGGAGAGCTCCTTGACGGCCTCGCGATAGCGGAGCCAGGCGTTGAGCTTCTCAGTGATGGTCTTCAGTGAGGTCATTGTAATGCTCCTTATGGATGATCTTTGTTCTTGCGCTCTCGGACTGTCCGGCCTCGCTGACCTCCCGAGGAGGGATCGCTTGGCCCGATGCAGTGCAACATAGGACTGAGAGCCCTCAAGTTGAAGGGTTATCTTCGATCATCTGTTATGCGTCTATCGCATGAGCAAAATCATAAAATTTTAACCATTTGTTGATTTTCGCTTTATTTTTCTAGCGCAACAAACAAGCTTTCATACGTAGAAGTTTGGGAATAAGGTTATCCTTGCGCCTTTAGGAATGCGAAATTTTCATGACAGAATCATGTTGCGGCGCAACATAAGTGACAAAGACCCGGGCGATCGAAAGAGGGGGTTTCGCCGCCGCCGCCCCAGCTGACATGCCAGCGGCGCCTCGCCGGGGCGCTCAAATGGGGGCTCAGCCCCGGCGAAGCAAGAGGCTCGCCCAGCCTTCGAGATCGACCCGTCCGCTGTGGAAAAATCCCTGGGCGCGCCAGGACGAAAGGACCCCGGCGACCTCGGGCCCAAGCAGGCCCGAGACGATCGCTTCGCCGCCGGGCCCGACGAGAGCGCCGAGCGAAGGCGCCAGCAGCCGCAACGGCCGCGCCAATATGTTGGCGAAGACGAGATCGTAGGGCGCGCCCTCGCGCAACTGGAGCCGCTCGACGCCGCGCGAGCAGAGCGGGCGGACCAAGCCCGCGACGCCGTCGAGCCGGGCGTTCGCCTCAGCCGTCGCCACGGCGACCGGATCGATGTCGCCGGCAACGACGCCGTGGCGCAAGGCCCTGGCCGCGGCGATCGCCAAAACGCCCGTGCCGCAGCCGACATCGAGGATGCGGCTTGGGCGCCGTCGCCGCAACACGCGCTCTAGCAGCAACAAGCATCCGCGCGTCGTGCCGTGATGACCGGTGCCGAAGGCGAGCGAGGCTTCGATCTCGATGGCGACGTCGTTCGGTTTGACGCGGCTGCGGTCGTGCGCGCCGTGAATGAGGAAGCGCCCGGCGCGAACCGGCGCGAGGCCGGCCAAGGCGTTGGCGACCCAATCGCGCTCCGCCGTGCGGCTGAACACGATCCTTTCGGCGGCCTCCGGGCCGGCGGCCGTCGCAACGAGGTCGCGAAGCGCGTCCTCGTCCGGCGCAAAGCCGAAATAGGCCTCGACGATCCAGTCGCGGGCGCCCCCGTGCGCCGTCTCGTCCACCAAAGCGCTCGCTGCGGCCTCGGCCGGCTCGAAGCTTTCGACGATCAGATCGACGACGGCGCGGGCGCGGCGCTCGTCGCAGACGAGTCGCAGAAAATGAGCGGCGTTGTTGGGCGGTAGACCTTCAAGCATGGATCGACGAAACCGGCGCGCGCCTGGGCCAAGGGGCCAACGCCCGATGAGCGTCGTCGTTCAGCTTAAAAGGTCTAGGCGGGCGCGTCAAAGCGCCGGACGGGACGAACCTATCGTCTCACAGAAGCGGGAGGCGAGCGCAGCCCGCGTCGCCTCACCCGGCGGCGCGCGCCGCAGGCGCCTGATGAGCCAGCGAAGTCCAGCCGCGGATCAGGCCGAGCGTGGCTTCAAGCGGCGCCGGGCGTCCGAACAAATAGCCTTGGCCGTAAGCGCAGCCCATTTCCATCAAGGCGAACGCTTCGCCAACCTCTTCGATCCCCTCGGCGACGACGGGGAGCTCCAGCTCCTCGGCGAGCCTAAGCACCATCTTTATGATTTTGCGGGTGGTCGGATCGTTCGCCATCGAGCGTACGAACGACGGCGGGATCTTGATCGTCTCCATCGGCAGGTTGCTGAGATAGCTCAGGCACGAATAGCCCGTACCGAAGTCGTCGATCGCCGTCAGCACGCCAAGTTTTCGACAGGCCTCGAGGCTCTCGGCGGCGCGGGCCGGATTCTTCAGCAGAGTCCTCTCGGTGACTTCGATCTTGAGGCTCTGGGGCGGGATTCCGCTGGCCGCCAACATCTCGGCCAGCCTCGCCTCGAACGGCGTTTCGACGAGATCATGGCCCGAGACATTGATGCTTAAAAATAGATTGTCCGCCGCCGCAAAATTGTGCAGCGCCGATTCCAAAAGCTTTGGGATCGTCGACGCGGCGGTACGAAGGCACCAATCCGTGATCTCGCCGATGAGACCGCTCGACTCGGCGACGGGTATGAATTCGTCCGGCGGAACGAGGCCGCGGGTCGGATGAGGCCAGCGCGCCAGCGTCTCGAAGCCGACAAGGCGCCGCGTGGCGAAATGGACGATAGGCTGAAAGAACGGGACAAGTTCGTCCGCCTTGAGCGCGCGCCTCAGGTCCGCCTCCAGCGACAGCGTCTCGATCGCGGCCTGGAACTCCGGCCGCGACACAGCCTGCATCCGCGAGATGGGCTTTGCCCCGTTGATCTGCTTGATCATCGAGGCGGTCTGCAGATAGCGATCGGTGACGACGTCAAGGCATAGGCGCAGGATCGGGTCGGCGTTGGCGATCCGGCCCTTGATCTGGGCTTCGGTGACGACGAGAAGAACGCAGTTTGAAAGACAACGCGCCGAGGCCGAGCGCCGGTCTCGAACGATGATGGCCATTTCGCCGACGATATCGCCCGGTCCGCGCCGGGCGAGGGTCACGTCAGTGCCTTCACGCGACGCGAAAATCTCGATTTCGCCGCTTTGAATGAGATAGGCGGCCTCGCCGCTGTCGCCCTCGGCGAAAAGCATGGCTTTGGCGGGCAGTTCGATCCTGTCCAGAGAGAAATCCATTTGGCCCACAGCGCGCATGCGTTGTGGTACATGCCATCACGGAAGTCTTAACGATTGCTGACGGGTTCGTGGTGAACGAAAGTGCAATGCGAACGCCTTGTCGTTGCACAGTTTTGAACAACCGATGTTCAAAACGCGGCTTTTTCTCTGAACGTCATCCCCCCTCATGAAAGAACTCGTACACAATCCGCGCCGTCGCCTCGTTCACTCCCGCGACCTTCTCTAAATCGGCGAGGCCGGCCCTCGCCACGGCCTTGGCCGTGCCGAACGCATTGAGCAGGGCGCGTTTTCGCGCGGGGCCGATGCCTGGGATCTCGTCGAGCGGACTTTTGACGAACTCCCGTTTGCGCTTGGCGCGGTGCGTGCCGATGGCGAAACGATGGGCCTCGTCGCGCAGGCGCTGGACGAAATAGAGCGCGGGGTCGCGGGCGGGGAGGCGGAAGGGTTCGCGGCCGGGGATGAAGAAAGTCTCGCGGCCGGCGTTGCGGTCTGCGCCTTTGGCGATCGCCGCGAGACGCACGCCTTCGACGCGCAAGGTCGCGAAGACCTCCCGCGCCGCCTCCAATTGTCCGCGCCCGCCGTCGATCAGCACAAGATCGGGCCATTCGGGAAAGCCGCCGGCGCTCTCGGGCTGCGCCGCAGGTACGGTCTCGCCGGTCGCGGTAAGCTCCGTCCGCCTTGCCGCCTTGGCGAGCCTGGCGAAGCGCCGCGTCAGCACTTCGCGCATCATCGCGTAATCGTCGCCGGGCGTCAGTTCCATGTTCTTTATGTTGAAGGTGCGGTAATGCGCCTTCATGAAACCGTCGGCGCCGGCGACGATCATCGCGCCGATCGCGTTCGAGCCCATGATGTGGGAATTGTCGAAGACTTCGACGCGGCCGATCGGCCCTTCGAAACCGAAGGCTTGCCCGAGCGCCGCGAGGAGCTTCTCCTGCGTCGCCGCATCGGCGAGCTTGCGCGACAGCGCTTCGCGCGCGTTGCGCAAAGCGTTTTCGACAAGCTCGCGCTTCTCGCCGCGGCGCGGGCGCCCGACGGCTATCCTGCGGCCGGACTTTATGCACAAAGCCTCGGCAAGGACGGCGGCGCTTTCGACGTCGTGCGAGAGCAACACCAGGCGCGGCGCCGGCCGCTCGACGTAGAATTGGGCGAGAAACGAGTCCAGCACCTCGGCCGCGCGCAAAGTACGGTCGGCGCGCGGAAAGTAGGCGCGATTGCCCCAGTTCTGGTACGTGCGGAAGAAAAAGACTTCGATGCAGAATTGCCCGGCCTCCTCGGCGATGGCGAAAACGTCGGCTTCGGCGATGCTGCGCGGATTGATGCTCTGCTCGCCCTGGATCGCCGAGAGCGCCGCAATGCGGTCGCGCAGGCGCGCCGCCTTCTCGAAAGCCAGCGCCTCGGCCGCCTCGCCCATCTCCTCAGCCATGCGTTCGCGCACCGCGCGGCTCCTCCCCGAAAGGAAATCGCGCGCCTCCTCGACGAGGGTTTGATAATCCTCGTCGGAGATTTCATGGGTGCACGGACCGGAGCAGCGCTTGATCTGGAAGAGCAGGCAGGGCCGAGTGCGATTGTCGAAATAGCTGTCCGAGCAGGTGCGCAACAAAAACGCGCGCTGCAAGGCGTTGAGTGTGCGCCCGACCGCGCCGGCGCTGGCGAAGGGGCCGAAATAGGCGCCCTTGATGCTGCGCGCGCCGCGATGTTTCATCAATTGCGGGGCGCGGTGGCCGCTGGTCACCAGAATATAGGGAAAGCTCTTGTCGTCGCGCAGCAGCACATTGTAGCGCGGCTTCATCTGCTTGATGTAATTGGCTTCGAGCAGCAGCGCCTCGGCCTCGGTCTGGGTCGAAACGAAGACCATTGAGGCGGTGCGCGCGACCATTTTGGCGATCCGCGCCGATTGCATCTCCGGGCGCATGTAGCTGGCGATGCGCTTCTTGATGCTGTGCGCCTTGCCGACATAGAGAACCTCGCCGTCGGCGGCGATCATCCGGTAGACGCCCGGCCCCACGGGCGCCTGGCGCCAGTAGTCCTTGATCGCCGCGGCGCCGCGCGCGAGCGCGTTCGGCGCGGCGTCGTCCTCGGCGAGGGCGAGCTCGAAACCGGCTTCGGCTTCGTCATCCTCGAGCGGCGTTTCCGGCGGCGCATCGAGTGGGGGATCGGCCGGCGCGCGCTCCTTGGGCGGCAAAGTCATGGCGGAGATTTAGGCTTGGGCGACGGCCATGGGAAGGGCGGGGGAAGAAGAGGCCTTCTCCCACAAGGGGAGAAGGGGCGCGCCTCACCGTCCGAGAAACGCCCGGTTCTGCTTCTCCAGCTCTCGCCCATAGACCCGCAAGGCGTGAGCTTCGCTGAGGATGCCGACGATCCTTCTCGATTGCGAATCGGCGAGGACAGGCAACACGTCGGCTTCGCTTTCATCGAAAGCGTCGATGGCGCCGCGGATCGTCGTCTGGGCGGTGAGGAAATGGTCCCGCCACTGCGCCAGGGCCGAGATAGTCTCGGAGTCTTCCCGCGTCGTGGCGTGGAGATCGCTGACCAGCACGATCCCCGCATAGGCTTCGGCATCGTCGGTGAGCAGGATTTCGCGCGTCGCCCCGACGGGGAAAAGGACACGCGCGGCGGCGATCGTGCGATCGGCGGCGACGGCCCGAAAGTCCTTGCGCATCAGGCGCGCGGCTTTGAGATCGCGCATCCAGCCGACGTCCTGAGGCCCGCGTATGGCCTCGCCGCGCAGATGGAAGCGCCAGGTGGCGAAGGAATAGCCGAAACTCTCGCGCACGATCAGGCCGGCCAGCGCGCTGACGAAAAGCGTCGCCACCAAGATGCGAAAGTCGCCCGTCGTCTCCAGCGCGAAGAAAGTCATCGCGACCGGCGAGCCGATGACGCCGGCGCCGACGGCGGCCATGCCAAGGATCGCGGCGGCTGCGGGATCGATCGCCGCCGCCGGCCAGAGCGCATCGAAAGCCTCGCCGTAAAGCCGCCCGGTCAGCGCGCCGATCAGCAGAGAACAGAAGAAGAGGCCGCCGCGAAAGCCGCTGCTCAGCGAGACCGCCGAGGAAAGGCCTTTGATGAAGAGCACCAAGGCGACCTGGACCAAGACGACCTGGGCGACGCCAGGCGTCGAGACCAGATTCATCCCCAAGGCGCCATGGCCCGCGCCCAAAGCCTCCGGGGCGATGAGGCCGAGGCCGCCGACGATGAGCCCGCCGACGATCGGTCGCAGATTCGGCGAGACGCCGATCGCGCTCCAGGCGCGTTCGAGCGCGGCAACACCCGCCATCAGCGCGATGCTCGCCGCCGCGGCGAGCACGGAGAGGATGATGACATGAACGCCGACGCCGATGAGCGCGTGCGGCAGTGGCGCATGAACGATAATGCCGGGGCGACCGAGCAATTGCCGCGTGATCAAGCTCGCCAGAATTGCGCTGATCGAGACCGGCGCCAGCGAGGAGAGGCTATAGGCGCCGAGGATCGCCTCAAAGGCATAGAAGGCGCCGGCGAGCGGGGCGTCGAAAGCGCCCGCGATCGCGCCCGCCGCGCCGCAACCGACAAGAAGGCGCATGTCGCTGCGCCTTGCGCCCAGGGCGCGGCCGAGAAGCGAGCCGAAGGCGCTGCTGAGCTGGGTATAGGCCGCCTCAAGGCCGACCGAGGCGCCAAAGCCGTTCGAAATCAGCGTCTGGGCGACAATGAAGAGGCTGCCGCCGGCGGAAAGCCGGCCGCCGCGCAAGGCGTTGGCCTCGATCGCGTCGGCAAGGCCGCCGCGAAAACGATCGTGAGCCCAAAGCGCCAGCGCGACCAGGACGAGGCCGCCAAGCGTCGGCGCGGCGATAACGCGCCAGGCGTCGGCTGAACGCGTGAGGCTCAGCGGCGCGCTGGCGGGAATTGCAAACAGGACCTCATGGGCTTTTTGCGCCGCTTCGTTCAGCGCCGACACCATGAGCCCGGAGGCGACGCCGATGACGACTGCCACCGCGAGCAGGCCGCTCTCGCGGGTGCGCACGAAGGCGCGCATCCAGGCTGGCAGCGCGCGGTCGATGCGACTGGCCTGCCCTACGGACGGCTCCATTCGCGCGGGCGGTTCGACCGGCTTGTTCATTGCGCCCGCGAACCTTTCCGCCTCGTCCCGGACGCTTGACTTTGACGGGCTGGTTTGTCCATGCGAGGGGTCCGCAATTCGTTGATTTCAGGCTCACGAACAGCCGGGCTCTTGAATAGCAAGGAGAGATGATGGCCGTCCATTTTTCCGAAAGCGAAATGGCGGCGCGAAAGGCCCGCCTCGCCGCTGCGATGGCGGCGCAAAAGCTCGACGGCCTTTTGCTCTTCGCCCAAGAGAGCATGTATTGGCTGACCGGCTACGACACGTTCGGCTTCTGCTTTTTCCAGTGCCTCTACGTCGGCGCGGATGGGCGCGTGGCGCTGCTGACGCGATCGGCGGATCTGCGTCAGGCGCAGCGCACCTCGAACATCGCCGACATTCGCATCTGGAAGGATGGAATCGCCGCCGATCCGACCCGCGACCTTGTCGCGATGCTCCAAGACATCGGCGCGCGCGGCCGTCTCGGCGTCGAATATGACAGCTATGGGCTCACCCATTTCCATGGTCGAAGGCTCGAGGCGGCGCTTGCCGGCCGGGTCGATCTCGTCGACGCGTCCCGTCTCGTCAGCGCTCTCAGGGCGACCAAGTCGCAGGAGGAGCTCGCCTTCGTGCGCGAGGCGGCGCGGCTCTCCGATCTTGCCGATCGGGCCGCCGTCGAGGCGACGCGCGCAGGCGCCGACGAAGGCGCGATCCTCGCTGCGATGCATGATGCGATTTTCGCCGCCGGCGGCGACTATCCGGCGAATGAATTCATCATCGGCTCCGGCGCCGATGCGCTGCTCTGCCGCTACAAGGCCGGGAGACGCAAGCTCGATCGCGACGATCAGATCACGCTCGAATTCGCCGGCGTCTACCGACATTATCACGCGGCGATCATGCGAACGCATGTCGTCGGCGCCGAAAAGCCGCTGCATCGCCCCTATCACCAGGCGGCGCGGGCCGCGCTTCTCGCCTGCGAGACCGAACTCAAGCCGGGCCGCACGGCCGGCGACGTCTTCGCCGCCCATGCCCGCCTCTTCGACGCGCATGGCCTGTCGCGCCACCGGCTCAACGCCTGCGGCTATTCGCTGGGCGCCAAATTCACGCCGTCCTGGATGGACCCGCCGATGTTTTACGAGGGCGCCGATTTCCCCATTGGGGAAGGCCAAGTCTATTTCGCCCACATGATCTTGATGGACAGCGAGAGCGAAACCGCCATGTGCCTCGGCCGGACTTATCTGATCGGACCGGACGGCGCGGCGCCGATCAACGCCCCCGATCTGGACCTGGTCGTAAAATCGGGCTAGCAGTTCGTCTCGATAAAGATCCGCCGGGAGTTGCAATCCAAGGCGGGAGGCGAAAGTCGAAATGATTTCACCAAGCCGTCGCCGGGCGGGGGCAAGGGGCGCGCGCGGGGCGGCGGTCGCCGCCGTTGCGGCCTTTGCGCTGGCCGGCTGCGTCGAGACCGCGGCCGAACTCTCGCCGGACGCCGACGCTCAGCATAGTCGCCTGGTGCGCCGCCCGGACGTCAGCCTTGCCGGCGCCACGGTCGCCTTCGTCTCGGTCGATGGCCCGCCGGCCGAGGTTTCGGCGACCTTCATAAAGGACCTGGCGCGGGAAGCGTCCGCCCAGAATATCGTCGTCGCCGATTCCAAAAAGGCGCGCTATTTGGTGCGCGGCTATCTCTCCGCCTATCAGACAAACGAGGGCGCCGCGGTCGAATATGTCTGGGACGTGTTCACCAAAGACAAGCTGCGCGCCCAGCGACTCAACGATTATATCGAGGTCAAAGGCCAAGGCGACCCTTGGGCGATCGCCGGCGAGGCGGCGCTTTCGAGCATCGCCGCCAAGAGCGCGGACGATCTTGCCGCTTTCCTCTCCAATACGCCCGAAGCCGTGGCGGGGGTCAAAGCGCCCTCCGGCGCCGCCGCGCTCTTGCAGCCGGCGGCCGGGGAGACCAAAGCCCTCAGCTACGCGCCAGTCGACTAGGGCTGGGGAGCCCTTAAATCCGCGATATTGTTTGAGGCCGGCGCGGCTGCTAAGACCCGCGCGCCCGGCGCCGGATCGAAAAGAAGAGCGCCGGCGGGGCAAACGGGCGCGCGCTAGGAAGCGGCGATGATCGGGGCGATGAAGATACTGGCGGGCAATTCCAATCCGGCGATCGCGGAGGCGATCGCCGCCTATCTCGGCGAGCCGCTGACCAAGCTGCACGCGCGGCGCTTCGCCGACCTCGAGATTTTCGTCGAAATCCTCGAAAATGTGCGCGGGCGGGACACGTTCATCATTCAATCAACGTCCTACCCGACCAATGACAATCTGATGGAGCTGCTGATCATGACCGACGCGCTGCGGCGCGCCTCGGCGCAGCGCATCACCGCGGTCATCCCCTATTTCGGCTACGCCCGCCAGGACCGCAAGCCCGGCCCGCGCTCGCCGATCTCGGCCAAGCTCGTCGCCAATCTCATCACCCGCGCCGGCGCCGACAGAGTGCTGACCGTCGATCTTCACGCCGGTCAGATCCAGGGCTTTTTCGACATTCCGCTCGACAATCTCTTCTCCGCGCCGGTGATGGTTCGCGACATCAAATCACGCGGCGCGCTCGACGATCTGATGGTCGTCTCGCCGGATGTCGGCGGGGTCGTGCGCGCGCGGGCGCTCGCCAAAAGGCTCGATGCGCCGCTCGCCATCGTCGACAAAAGGCGCGAGCGGGCCGGCGAATCCGAGGTGATGAACATCATCGGCGACGTCAGCCGGCGCAATTGTCTGTTGATCGACGACATCGTCGATTCGGGCGGCACTTTGTGCAACGCGGCCGACGCCTTGCTCGAGAAAGGCGCGGTAAGCGTTTCGGCCTATATCACTCACGGCGTGCTTTCCGGCGGCGCCGTTTCGCGCATCGCCGCCTCGCGGCTGAAGGAGCTGGTGCTGACCGATACGATCCAACCGACCGAGGCCGTGCGGGTCGCCAAGAACATCCGCGTCATCTCGATCGCGCCGCTGATCGGCGAGGCGATCGCGCGCATCGCCAAGGAAGAAAGCGTCTCGGTCCTGTTCGACTGACCGGCGCGAACTTCCCGCAAATGCCGCCCAATCGAGACGACAGGCTTCAAGAAATCTGCTTGACTTCGATTTGGGGTCACGCGATCGTTTTGACCAATTGGTCAAAAGGTCGGATCGACCGCTTCGCCCCGCAGCGGTTCGATCGTGAATGTTGCTATGGGCGGGCGTTCATTCGGAGTTGAGGGGAGACACTATGGTCAACCGTATATCCGGCGCTATCGCATCGGGCGTCAGCGCGACTTTCGGTCTTGCGCTTCTTGCCTCGAGCGCGCTCGCGGCCGAGGTCAAGCCCGCCGTCATCTACGACCTCGGCGGCAAGTTCGACAAATCCTTCAATGAAGGCGTCTACCATGGCGCCGAGAAGTTCAAGAAGGACACCGGAATCGCCTATCGCGATCTCGAGATTCAAAACGATGCGCAGCGTGAGCAATCCCTGCGCAAATTCGCCAAGGACGGCTTTAATCCGATCTTAACGGTCGGCTTCTCCTGGGCGACCGCGCTCGGCAAGGTCGCTGGCGACTTCCCGAATACAACTTTCGGCATCATCGATTCTGTCGTCGACAAGCCCAACGTGCTTTCGATAACTTTCAAAGAACACGAAGGCTCGTTCCTCGTCGGCGTGATCGCCGCCAAGACCTCGAAGACCGGTAAGGTCGGTTTCGTTGGGGGAATGGACATCCCGCTCATCTCGAAATTCGGATGCGGGTACGCCCAAGGCGTCAAATACGTCAACGCCAAGGACGATGTCTTCGCCAATATGACCGGAACGGATTTCCACGCTTGGAACGATCCGGTCAAAGGCGGCGAACTCGCCAAGGCGCAGATGGATCGCGGCGCCGATATCGTCTACGCCGCCGCGGGCGCGACCGGCCAGGGCGTGCTCAAGGCCGCCGCCGACGCCGGCAAATTCGGCATCGGCGTCGACTCCAACCAGAACAGCCTCTTCCCCGGCAAGGTGCTGACCTCGATGTTGAAGCGCGTCGACGTCGCCACGGACAAGTTCTTCAGCGCGGCCAAGGACGGCACGTTGAAGGGCGGCTCCGAGGCGCTTGGCCTCAAGGAAGGCGGCGTCGGCTTCGCCGTCGACGACAACAACAAGAGCATCCTGACGCCGGAAGCGAAAGCCGCCGCGGACGCCGCGTCCGCGGACATCATTTCCGGCAAGATCCAGGTGCACGACTACATGTCGGACAATAAGTGCCCGGTTTGATCTGAAGACGGGTACGCTGCAACTCGTCTCGCGGCCGTCGCAAAGTCTCGGCCGCGAGACGCGGGTGGCGGCGCCACCGGACCATCAGTACCGGGCGCGCCAGGCGATCGGGGGCTCTTTGTGACAGTCGACGCCGGCAATCGAGCGCCCGCGATCGAGCTTGTCGGCATCGACAAGCGTTTCGGCAGGGTTCACGCCAACAACAACGTCAATCTGAAGATCGAGCGCGGGATCATTCACGGCATTGTCGGTGAAAACGGCGCCGGCAAATCGACGTTGATGTCGATCCTCTACGGTTTCTACGAAGCCGACGCCGGCGAAATCCGGATCAACGGGACGCCGGTGCGCATCCGTTCCTCGCGCGAGGCGATCAGCCACGGCATCGGCATGGTCCACCAGCATTTCATGCTGGTGCAGCCGCTGAGCGTCCTCGAAAATGTCATGCTCGGCGCCGAAGGCGGCCCGCTGCTGGCCGTCGGCGCGAGCCAGATCAGGGCCAAACTGGCCGAACTCGGCCGGGCATATGGGCTCGAAGTCGATCCCGATGCGATTGTCGGCGAACTCTCGGTCGGCTTGCAGCAGCGCGTCGAAATATTGAAAGCGCTGGTGCGCGGCGCCGAGATTCTCGTACTCGACGAACCGACCGCGGTGCTGACGCCCGCCGAAGCCGATCAGCTCTTCGAAATGTTGAAAGTGCTGAAGGCGCAGGACAAGACCGTCGTCTTCATCACCCACAAGCTGCGTGAGATCATGCGGCTGACCGACCGCGTCTCGGTCATGCGGCTTGGCGAAATGGTGGCCAATTTCGAGACCGCCAAGACCTCGCCGCCCGAACTTGCCGACGCGATGGTCGGCCGCAAGGTCATCCTGCGCATCGAGAAAGGCGCAGCCCATCCCGGCGAGATCGCTCTGGAGGCGCGCAATCTCGTCGTGCAAGACGATCGCGGCGTCACCCGCGTCGAAGGCATGTCCTTCGTTCTGCGTCGCGGCGAGATCGTCGGCATCGCGGGCGTCGCCGGCAACGGTCAATCGGAGCTTCTCGAGGCCTTGGCCGGCATCCGTCCGCTCTCCTCCGGCGAGATCCTGGTGGCCGGTCGAGCGCCGCCGCTGGACAAGCGCAATCCCAAAGACATACGCAAGCTCGGCGTCTCGCACGTGCCCGAGGATCGCCATCGGGTGGGCTTGGTCATGCCGTTCGAGGCCTGCGAAAGCGCTATGCTCGGTTTCCAGGACGACGCCATCTACGGGGCCGGCGTCCTGCTCGACCGGCGCGCGATTATCGCGGACGAAGCCGAGAAGATGGACGCCTTCGACGTGCGCCCGCGCGCGCCGTTGCTGAAAACCGCCAATTTCTCCGGCGGCAACCAGCAAAAGATTGTGCTGGCCCGGGAGATCGAGCGCAACCCCCATGTCATGCTGGTCGGTCAGCCGACGCGCGGCGTCGACATCGGCGCGATAGAATTCATCCATAAGCGCATCGTCGCCTTGCGCGACGTCGGCAAGGCGGTGTTGCTCGTCTCCGTCGAACTCGACGAGATCATGGCTCTTTCCGATCGCATTCTCGTTGTTTGCGCCGGACGGATCACCGGCGAGCGACGGCCCGAATCCACAAACCAACAAGACCTCGGCCTGCTGATGGCCGGCGTCAGCGAGCACGCGGCATGAGCGCCACGCCGAGCGAACTTCCCAAATGGGCCGATGTCGGGCTGATTCCGCTGATCAACGTGACCGCCGCCTTTGTGATCTCCGGCCTTGTCGTCCTGGCGATCGGCGAGGATCCCGTCGAGGCGGTGAAGCTGCTGATCGGCGGCGCGCTCGGCGATCTCGAAGGCATCGGTTTCACGCTCTACTATGCGACGAGCTTTATCTTCACCGGCCTAGCGGTGGCGATCTGCTTCCAGGGCGGATTGTTCAATATCGGCGTCGAAGGCCAGTCCTATGTCGCCGGCCTTGGCGCAGCGCTGGTCGCGCTGCATTTCGGATTCCTGCCGGGCGTCCTTCTCGCGCCCCTCGCCATCGCGGGCGCCGCGCTGTTCGGCGCAGGCTTCGCCGCGATACCCGGCTACCTCCAAGCCAAGCGCGACAGTCATCTCGTCATTACGACGATCATGTTCAACTACATCGCCTCTGCGATGATGGGTTATCTGCTCGTCAATGTCTTGCGCAGCCAGGGCCAGATGAATCCGGAGACGCCGACCTTTCCGCCCGGCGCGACTATTCCCCAAATTCGCGATCTGGTCGCCTATCTCGGCTGGCAGTGGCCGAATACGCCGCTGAATCTCACCTTCATTCTGGCGCTCATCGCCGCTTTCCTGCTCTGGCTGCTGATCTGGCGCACGCGGCTCGGCTATGAAATCCGAACCGTCGGCGCCAATCCGACCGCGGCGATCTATGGCGGCATCTCGCCGGCGCGCATCACGATGGTGACGACTTTGATGTCGGGCGCGCTCGCCGGCGGCCTCGCGGTCAACGTCATTCTCGGGGAGGAGCATCGCCTGATCCTCGAATATACGGCCGGCTTCGGCTTTGTCGGCATTGCGGTCGCGCTGATGGGCCGCGCCCATCCGGCCGGCATCGTCCTGGCGGCGATCCTCTTTGGCATGCTGTACCAAGGCGGCGCGGAACTCGCTTTCGATAAGCCCAAAATCACCCGTGACATGATCGTGGTGATCCAAGGCCTGGTCGTGCTTTTCGCCGGCGCGCTCGAACATATGTTCCGGCGACCGTTGGCGATGCTGCTCGCTAAATTACAGGGGCCGGTCGCCGACGCGCCGGCCGCCGAGCGAGCCTGACCGATGGAAGCCTTCGACGCCTTCATCGTCATCTTCGCTTCCGGCATCCGCCTCGCCGTGCCGCTGATCCTCGCCTGCCTCGCCGGCCTGTGGTCGGAGCGCTCCGGCGTCGTCGACATCGGCCTCGAGGGCAAGATGTTGACCGGCGCCTTCGCCGCGGCCGCCGCCGCGACGGCGACCGGCAGTCCCTGGGTAGGGCTCGGCGCCGGCGTCATCGCCGCGGTCTTCATGTCTTTGATCCATGGCTACGCTTCGATCGACCAGCGCGCCAACCAGATCGTTTCCGGCACGGCGATCAATATGGTCGCCGACGGCATGACGGCGCTGATCGGCAACGCGTGGTGGGGACAGGGCGGGCGCACGCCACAGCTCGCGGCGTCGGCTTTGTTCAATCCAATCGAACTGCCCTTCGCCTATGCGCTCGGGGATGCGCCCATCATCGGACCGATCTATCAACATCTCATTTC
>DASZFX010000540.1:0-5563 GCA_035939375.1 Roseiarcus sp. | reverse complement strand
TGCGCCAGCGCAATTATCAGCTTCGTGTGATGCACAATTACGTCATTCCCTCGCGCGACGCGCTGGAATTTGCGCGCCTCGTCGAGCGGGTCGAGGCTGACGCGCTGTCCTCGATCGACGCCGTCTCGAGCGCCCGCCGCCCGCTGCTCGCCTATGGCGCGGCCGTGCTCGAGGAGATCATCCGGCGGGCCGGACCGAAGGAGGTCGTCGTCTCGGCGCTCGGTGTGCGCGAGGGGCTTCTCTACGAAAGTCTCACCGAGACGGAACGCGCGGAGGATCCCCTGATCACGGCGGCGCGCGAATTCAACGTGCTGCGCTCGCGCGCCCCCGCCCATGGCGAAGAGCTTTTCGAATGGACGACGCAACTCTTGCGCTCGAGCCATCTGGAGGAGACGACCGAAGAGGCGCGCTTGCGCCACGCGGCCTGCCTTCTCTCGGACGTCGGCTGGCGCGCCCATCCCGACTATCGCGGCGAACAGTCCCTCAACCTCATCGCCAACGCCGCCTTTATCGGCATCGACCATCCCGGCCGCGCCTATCTCGCGCTCGCCGCCTCGTACCGCCATATCGCCAATGAGGACGAGATCGGCCCGGGCCTGCGCGCCTTGGTGTCGCCGCGATCGCTCGACCGCGCCCGCATTCTGGGCGCTGCGATGCGCGTCGCATACATCGTCTCGGCGGCCATGCCCGGCGTTTTGCCGCGCGCGCCGATGGTCTGCCAGAAGGGCAAGGTCGTGCTGATGCTGCCGCCGGACCTCGTCGATCTCAACAGCGACCGGTTACAGAACCGGCTCAAGCAATTCTCCAAGCTGATCGGCGGCGATCCGGAGATTCAAGCGCTGGCGGCGTGACGCCAGGGCGCGCGACTCACCCGACCGCGATCTGCGAGACGTACCAGCGGTAGTACCATCGCATGATCCACGGGATCGGAATAATCAACACGGCGACAAGGCCGAATACCCAGGTCCGCCATAGAATCTGCCATCCGCTCCCGGTGAATGCGATGCTACGCGTTGAGCCGGCGATGTTCCGGCATAGCCAGCGCATCATCGCCGCCGCGACCCAGGCCCAGCCTATGATCGTGATCAAGGAGAGCGCGGTCAGCAGGACCCAACCAATATAGCCTCCGGCGCCGCCGGTGAAGGTGAGGGGGAGACGACGACCGTCCGAACTGATGTTGGAGACGATCCAGCGGATCACCCTTACCGTCAGGAACAGAGAGAATATGGCGCCAAGGCCGGGTAGCGCGATCAGCACGATGACCAGCCAGATGTCGCCCGCCTTGCCTTCGAAAGCGAGATTGGGCCGTCCAGGAACGCGAATCCGCGCGACGACCCATCGGTAGAAACCGGCCGCCGCCCAGGGCGCGGTGACGATCAGCGCCATGCCGATTGCGTAGAGGAGCGCGCGGCCGAAAAACGGCAGAGCGCTGAATTCGGCTTCGAAATGGTTCCCAGACTCCATCGCGCCATGGAACGGGACGGCGGCCGCGCTCGGCTGAGCGGCGAGGCCCCGCGACGGGGCGCCGTCGAAGCCGGGGCCGGCCGTCGGCCCGGGCGGTTGGGCCGGCGGGAAGAGGCCGGGCACATAGCCGGCCCTTTGCCAGGCCGGCATGCCCTCGCTCCACACCAGCGCGTTGCGATCGACCTGACCGTCGGCGATGAACTCCAGGAACTGGTCCTCGGGATAAGGTCCAGCCTGCCTTCCATCAATTGCAATGTACCAGGATCGATCGGTCATACGGCCCCCCTCAAGGCGCTGCTTGATCGTGATGTCGCCGGCCTTTCGATCGATATCGAGCCTGGCCGCGGCCGAGGCCCTGAACTCCCTTGAACTCTTGGGCGCGCCCCCGCGCGCCGAATCCATCCTATAGGCGAAGGATTATTGGCGGCAATATCAACAGCGATTTGGCGAAATATTTCGACGGGGCGGGATCCGTCTCGGCATCAAGGCCGCCGGACAGCGTCAATTTGCGGCGGCCTTGGCCTGGTCGGCGTCCTGCCATTCCAGCGCGACGACCTTGCCGTCCTCGACGGTCAGAGCGAGCCGGCCCCTTTTGAGTTCGAGCGCGCGAGCGCCGAACAATTTGCGCCGCCAGCCCTTGAGCGCGGCGATATCGGCGCGATCATCGGCGGCGATCATTTCGAGATCGTCGACGGTCGCGATCATCTTGGCGGCGACGCCGTACTGGTCGCAGACCTGGCGCAGCAGAACTTTCAGGAGTTCGACCGTCGCCGCCGAGCCGCGCGGGCCGCGGCGCTCGCGCTCGATCCTGGGGAGCGTCTTGGGGTCGCGCGCCAAGCCGCGCTCGACGGCGGCGAGAATGTCGGCGCTCGCCTTGCCGCGCTCCATGCCGCGCGGAAAAGCGCGCAAATTGGCGAGCGCTTCGACGCTGTGCGGGGCGGCCAGCGCGATTTCAACGAGCGCATCGTCCTTCAACACTCGCGAGCGCGGCACATCGCGCGTCTGCGCCTCGTTCTCGCGCCATGCGGCGAGTTCGATCAGAACCGCGAGGTCGCGCGGCTTGCGCACGCGGTTCTTGAACCGCTCCCAGGCGCGCTCGGGATGTTGCTCATAGGTCGTGGGCGAGGTGAGAACCTTCATCTCGTCTTCGAGCCACGAGAGGCGGCCGGAGGTTTCGAGCTTCGCCTTGAGGGCGCGATAGATATCGCGCAAATGCGTGACGTCGGCGATCGCGTAATCGATTTGGGCCGGGGCGAGAGGACGCCGCGCCCAGTCGGTGAAGCGCGAGGACTTGTCGACCGCGACATGGCAGATCGATTGGACGAGATCGCCGTAAGAGGCCTGATCGCCATAACCGCAGACCATGGCCGCGACCTGCGTGTCGAACATCGGTTCCGGGATGATCTTGGCGAGGTTCCAGATCGTCTCGACGTCCTGACGCGCGGCGTGGAAGACTTTCACGACCCGTTTGTCGGCCATCAGGCCGAAGACTGGCGACAGATCGAGCCCCGGCGCCAGGGCGTCGATGACCAGCGCCTCTTCGTCGGAGGCGACTTGGACGACGCAAAGCTGCGGCCAGAAGGTCGTCTCGCGATGGAATTCGGTGTCGACAGTCACGAAAGTATGGCGGGCGAGGCGCTTGCAAGCGGCGGCTAAGACATCGGTCGACGCGATCAATTCCATGAATCGTCCATAGCGGAAAGGCTCCGCTGGCGCCAGCGCGGGCAATACGGGGCAGGTTCAGTTCAGCCGCCGGCCGCCTTGCCGCGCTCTTTGCGCTGCGGCGCAGAGGCGTGCTTGGGCATGCCGAGGCGTTTGTCGAGATAAGCGCCGACAGTGGTCACCAGATTGTCGACGCAATTTTCGAAAAAGTGGTTCGCCCCCTCGATCACCGCATGTTCAATGACGATGCCCTTTTGCGTTTTCAATTTCTCGATGAGACCCTGGACCTCCTTCAGCGGCGCGACGCGATCGCGATCGCCGTGAACAAACAGTCCGGAGGACGGGCAGGGCGCGAGGAACGAGAAATCGAACCGGCTTGCGGGCGGCGCGATCGAGATGAAGCCCTCGATTTCCGGCCGGCGCATCAAGAGCTGCATGCCGATCCAGGAGCCGAAAGAGACGCCGGCGATCCAGCACGCGCGCGCCTCCGGGCTGATCGATTGCGCCCAATCAAGGGCCGCCGCGGCGTCGGAGAGTTCGCCCTGCCCGTGATCGAAAGAGCCTTGCGAGCGCCCGACTCCCCGAAAATTGAAACGCAGAACCGAGAAGCCGCGGTCAGCGAAGGCGTAATACAGATTATACACGATCTGATTGTTCATCGTGCCGCCGAATTGCGGATGCGGATGAAGCACCACCGCGATCGGGGCGCCGCGCTGCTTGGCGGGGTGGAACCGGCCCTCGAGCCGACCGGCCGGACCGTTGAAAATCACTTCAGGCATTTGGCCTCCAGGCCGCGGCGCAACGCGATGCGCCCGGCGATGCGGCCGCGACCCTTAAATCGCGCTTTTCGCGCCCGGCGAGTGCTGTTAGAATAATTCTAACAGCTTGGTCGCCGGGTCAAAAACCGCTTTGCGCGAGATTGTTAGGCGGCGGAATTCAAATTTGACGGCGCCTTCTAACACGGTTCGCTCAGGCGAATGCAAGGATAAAGCGACAAGCGCGAAGCGGCGATTGGCTGGGCAAGCAAGGATTTGGGCCGAGTTTGGACAATCTGGAATGAAGGCGCCGATCCGAATCTATTTCGACTATAACGCGACCGCGCCGTTGCGACCGGTCGCGCGCGAAGAAATGCTGTCCGCATCTGAGCTTATCGGAAACCCTTCATCCGTTCACGCAGAAGGCCGCGCGGCCCGGGCGAGCGTCGAGGAAGCGCGCCGCGCCGTCGCGGCCCTGGTCGGCGGGGAGACCCGCAATGTGACCTTCCTCGCCAGTGGGACCGAAGCCGCCAATCTGGCCTTGACGCCGAGGATCGAGGCGCCGGGCGGCGAGGCGCCGCTGGCGCGGCTCCTGGTCTCTGCAGGAGAGCATCTGTGCGTCCTGCGCGGCCACCGTTTCGCGGCGGCGAATGTCGAAACGGTTCCGCTCGATCGAGAGGGCCGGATCGATCTTAAAGCATTGGAGGCAGCGGTCGCGCGTCCTGGCCGGCCCATGCTGGCTCTGCAGGCGGCGAATAACGAGACCGGCGTCGTGCAGCCTCTCGGCGAGGCGGCGGCGATCGTTCATGACGCGGGCGGGATCGTCGTTTGCGACGCCGTGCAGCTGGCCGGACGGGCTCCTTGCGATCTCCGGACGCTTAGCGCCGACTTTCTCTTCCTCTCGGCGCATAAGCTCGGCGGGCCGAAGGGCGCCGGCGCGCTTATCGCGGCTTCGCAATCCCTGCGCATCGCCGAACCGCTCCTGCGTGGAGGCGGCCAGGAGCGGGGTCTGAGGGCCGGCACGGAAAATGTGGCGGCGATCGCCGGCTTCGGCGCAGCGGCCCGTGCAGCGCAAAGCGAAATCGAGGTCGAAGCGCCACGGCTCGCAGGGCTGCGCGACGCGCTCGCCGGCAATGTCCTGGCTGCAGCGCCGGACGCTGTTATTTTCGGCGCCGGCGCCGAGCGCCTGCCCAATACGCTCTGTGTCGCGGTTCCCGGCGTCGGCGCCGAGACTTTGCTGATCGGGCTCGACCTTGCCGCCTTCGCCGTGTCGTCCGGCTCGGCTTGCTCGTCCGGGAAGGTCGCCCGCTCGCATGTCCTGACCGCGATGGGCGTCCAGCCCGAACTTGCCGCCGGCGCGGTGCGTTTCAGCCTCGGCTGGGCCTCGTCGGCCGACGAGATCGCCCGCTTCGGCGAGGCCTTCGGCGCCATCCTTGCGCCAATGCGGCGCGGACGGAGCGCGGCGTGAGATTCAAAGGCGGAATGGACGATGTTTGACCATTTGGGCTTCGCGGTCGCCGACTTCCCCAAGAGCCGGGCCTTTTATCTCAGCGCTTTGGCCCCGCTCGGCGGCCGCGTGGTCATGGAAGGGCCTGATTTCGTGGGCTTCGGTCGCGAGGCGCGGCCGCAATTTTGGATCGGAACCGGCCAAGCGCCCACAACGCACCTGCATCTTGCTTTCA
>DASZFX010000539.1:0-5336 GCA_035939375.1 Roseiarcus sp. | reverse complement strand
CGCGCCGGGCCCACGACCCTGATTAGGTCGCGCAACGCCAGGATATGCCCTAACATCGAAACGGAAACGCCAAAGGGGGCCGGTTCACGGTCGCCCAATTTCGTTGAGGGAGCGATCCGTGATCGAAGAGCCGCCGCTTCTCACCATCGCCCGCGAGATCGAGCGGGCGAGCCCGGCGGAAGTCGAGCGCTTTGCCGGCGTTCCGTTGAGCTTCCTTTGCGATGCGATGGGCGGCGAGGGCGCGCTCGACTGGCGCATCAAACCGATTTCAATGAACTCGCTCATTGGCGTCGCCCTCACCTGCCAGTGCGGACCGGCCGACGTATTGCCGCTGAAGACTGCGGTTGCGATGAGCCAGCCCGGCGACGTGATCGTTGTCGCGACCGGCGGCTACACAGGCACGGCCGTTGTCGGCGACCTTTTGCTCGGCATCGCCAAGAATCGCGGCGCGGCGGGCTTCGTCACCGATGGGCTCGTACGCGATCGTATCGACGTCGAAGCGCTCGGGCTTCCAGTCTACGCCATCGGCGTCACGCCGAATTCGCCGCATAGCAAGGGGCCGGGTTCGATCGGCCTGCCGATCGTCTGCGGCGGCCGGACCGTCGCCTCGGGCGACATCATTGTCGGCGACCGCGACGGAATCGTCGTCATTCCGCGGCGCGATATCGCCGAGACTCTCAAGAACCTGGAGCGCGTCAAAGCGGCCGAGGCCGAAGCGTCGAAACGCGTGCGAGCCGGCTCGAAGAACGTCGAGGACGTCACGCCGCTGACGCCGGACGATCGGATTCGCTGGGTGGGCGGCGTTCTCCCCGCCAAACGGGGAAAAGGCGGCGGATGAGGGCGGCGCGACATAGGGCGTTCGCCATCGATGGTACGACGCCGAATGCCGGCGCGACCCTTATGCGTGCGGCGCGAAGCAAGGCGAAGGGACAAGTAGCAAATTAGGAAACGTCCATGATCGACTTTCCCATCATCGATTCTCACATCCATCTGCTTGACCAGAAACGCTTCGGCTATTCCTGGGCCGCTGACGCGCCGAAGCTCAAGCGCGATTGGACGCCCGACGATCTTGCCGCCTACGCCAAGCCCTACGAGATCGAGGGCCTCGTCTTCGTCGAAGTCGACGTCGACATGCCGCAATATGTCGAGGAGGCCGAATGGGTCGAAAGCCTCGCCAGCAAGGACAAACGCATCAAGGGCTGCGTCGCCTGCCTGCCGCTCGAACAAGGCAAGGCCATCGAAGCCGACATGGCGAAGATCGGCAAGCTCAAGGTCATGCGCGGCGTGCGCCGCCTGATCCAGAACCAGCCTGATCCGGATTATGTGCTGAGGCCGGATTTCCTGGAGGCCCTCAAGCTCCTCCCGAAATACAATCTTAGCTTCGACATCTGCATTATCCATCGCCAATTGCCGAACACTCTGGCGATGGTGCGCCGCTGCCCGGAAGTCTTCTTCGTCCTCGACCATATCGCCAAGCCTGGCGTCAAGGCCGGCCTCGTCGAACCCTGGCGCCGCCACATCAGCGAATTGGCGGCGCTGCCCAATGTCGTCTGCAAGCTCTCGGGAGTGACGACCGAGGCCGATCACGCCGCCTGGACGCGCGAGCAGCTTCGTCCCTATATCGCGCATGTGATCGAAAGCTTCGGCGTCGATCGCGTGATCTATGGCGGCGATTGGCCGGTGTCGGAACTCGCCGGAACCTACGCCCGATGGGTCGAAGTTCTCGACTGGGCGACGGAAGGCATGACGCCGGCGGAAAAGCGCAAGCTATTCCGCGACAACGCCGTGAAGGCCTATCGGCTGAACCTCTGATGGATAGGATCGCGCTGAGGCGACGCGGCTACAGCGTCAGGGCTCTGCGCGAGATGGCGCGCCGGCGCCTGCCGCGCCTGGTCTTCGACATGGTCGACGGCGCGGCCGGCGATGAGATCACGATGCGCCGCAATGAGGCCGCGCTCGCCGATATCGCCTTCGTACCCAAATTGCTCGCCGGCGCGCCGCGGCGCGATCAAAGCGTGGAATTGCTGGGACTGAAGCTGCCCTCGCCAATCATCGTCGGACCGACCGGCCTTGCCGGACTTCTCTGGCCCCATGCGGAAATCGCGACCGCAAAAGCCGCGGCGAAATTCGGCACGGTCTATACGACGAGCCATGCTTCGACCTCGACGATCGAGGAGATCGCAGCGGCCTCCGCCGGGCCGAAATGGATGCAAGTCTTTTTGTTCAAGGATCGCGGCGTCACCGCCGAATTCGCCAAGCGCGCGAAAGATTCCGGCTACCAGGCTCTCGTAATCACTGTCGACAATCAGGTGAGCGCCGGTCGCGACCGCGACCTCGCCAATAATATGGCCTTTCCGCTGCGCTTTACGCCGAGCAACATGGTCGATCTCCTCAGCCGACCCAGCTGGCTCTTGCGCATGGCGCGGACCCCGCAGCCGACTGCGGTCAACTATGGCGCGCGCCTCGGCATCGGCGCCTTCGGCGCTCTCATGGCCGAGCAGCTCGACCCCGCCGTCGCCTGGCGCGACGTCGAGTGGCTTCGCGAGATCTGGCAGGGACCGATGCTGATCAAGGGGCTTCTCCATCCCGAGGAAGCGATCGGCGCGCATCAGCGCGGCGCCGATGCGATCATTGTCTCCAACCATGGCGGGCGCCAGCTCGACGGCGCGATCGCCTCGATCACCGCCTTGCCGGCGATCGTCGATGCCGTCGGCGACAATATCCCGGTTCTGATCGATGGCGGCTTCCGCCGTGGCGTCGATGTGCTCAAAGGGCTGGCGCTCGGCGCGCGCGCTGTACTTCTCGGCCGGCCGCATCTCTGGGGCGTCGCCTGCGGTGGCGAAGACGGCGCCTATTGGGCGCTTGAACTCTTCCGTCGCGAGATCGACCGCGCGATGGCGCTTGGCGGCTGGGACTCGCTCGCAATGCTTGACCGCAGCGCCTTGCGTCTCCAATAGCCGTCTTGCGAGGAGCGAAGCGACGAAGCAATCCATTGAAGGCTGGCGGTTCAATGGATTGCTTCCCATCGCTCGCGATGACGGGAAAGGCTGATCAAAAACCAGGGCGATCGTACTCTGCGTGGCGCGACATCGTCACGCCGAGATCCGCGTCGCGGCAAGGAACGCCCGTCGCGAATCCGGCATCGGAAGGCCGCGCGGGCCGAAGAGGTCGCGCTCCAGGAAATAGCCGGTCAGGCGGAACGCGTCGGCGACGTCCTCGGCCGGCGGTACTGCGTCCTCTGCGCGCAGGAATGCCGGCAGCGGCAGCAGCTTGTCGCGCCAGGGCGCGCCGGCGGCGGCGCTGACCGCCCTGCCCGATTTCGGCGACACATAGACGAGGTCTTCGCGCGTCCCTGTGGCGGCGCAGGATTCGAGATCGAGCCCGAAGCCGCATTCGGCGAGAATGTGCGCCTCGAAACGCGCGATCAGCGCCGGCGCGACATCCGCCGCATCCAGATGATCGACGATCAGCGCCGCCGCCTCATGCAAGGCTTCATGCGGATCGCGCTCCGGCAGCAGACGGGCCAAGGCGCCGAGATAGGAGAGCCCGTGCAGGGCGAGCGCGCTGCTCATCAGGCGCCCCGCGCGCAAGGTCAAAGGCTCGATCGCGTAAGTCCCAAGATGCTCGTCAAGCCGAGCGCGCCAGACGAGTTGCAGCGAATTGCCCGGTTGCAACAGGCTCTGGAATCGCGTCGAGCGCCCGCCCCTGACGAGGCCGAGATGACGGCCATGCGCCTTGGTCAAAAGCTCGACGATCGCAGAACTCTCGCCGTGCTTTTTGACGCCGAGGACGATGCCTTCATCGCGCCATTCCATTTCTTTTTGCGCTCCAGCCTAGTTGCGCGCCATCCGTTTCGGCGGCGGAACCTTCGCCAGCATCCGCGCGACGACGACGCCGGCGGCGGTGAGCGCGCCGACAAGAGCCGCCACGCCGAACCAGCCGTCCGCGCACAAAACACGCCGCCCAAGGTCCCGACCACGCTCGAGCCGAGATAATAGAACAAAAGATAGAGCGACGCCGCCTGGGCTTTGGCGCTTTCGGCCCGCAGGCTGCACCTGCGGCCTTTGCTCGACAGGCGGGATTTCGGACACGCCTCGGTCTCAAGTCTTCGGGAATTCGAGCCCCATTGCGCGATAGCGCTCGGGGTCGTCGATCCAATTCTCCCGCACCTTGACGAAGAGAAAGAGATGTACTGGCGCCTCGTTGGCCTCGGCGATCTCCTTTCGCGCCGCCGAGCCGATCGCCTTGATGGTCCGTCCGCCTTCGCCGACTACGATTTTCTTGTGCGACTGACGCGCGACATAGATCGTCTGCTCGATCCGCGCCGATCCGTCCGGCAATTCCTTCCATTGATCGGTCTCGACCGTCGCCTGATAGGGAAGTTCGTCGTGCAACCGCTCGAAGATTTTTTCACGCGTGATCTCGGCGGCCAGGGTGCGAAGATCGCCCGCGGAAATCTGATCCTCAGGGTAGAGCCAGGGCCCGGGCAGCATCATCCGCGCGAGCGTTTTCCGAAGACCGTCCAGGCCATCGCCGGTCAACGCCGAGATCATGAACGTCTCTTGGAAATTGAGGCGGGCGTTGACGCGCGCCGCAAGGCCGAGCAACCCCGTCCGCTCCACCGCGTCGATCTTGTTGAGAATGAGAACCTTCGGCGGCTTCTTCCTCGAAAGAGTTTCGAGAATGACCTCAGTCTCGTCGCTGAGCGCGCCCTGCGCTGCGTCCCCTCGGCTCATTTCCGCCCGCGCGTCGATCAACAAGGCGATGCAATCGGCGTCGTCCGCTGCGACCCAGGCCGCAGCGGTCATGGCGCGGTCGAGCCGCCTTTTCGGCGCGAACAGCCCCGGCGTATCGACAAAGATGATCTGCGCCCGGCCCTCGATCAGTATTCCGCGCGCCGGCGCTCTGGTCATCTGCGCCTTGCGCGAGACCGCCGCGACTTTCGCGCCGACAAGCGCGTTGATCAGCGTCGATTTGCCGGCGTTGGGGGCTCCGATCAAGGCGACAAAGCCGCAGGACGTCGCGTCCATTTCAGCTCTCGCGCCGGCTCATGAAGGCCGCCGCCGCGGCTTGCTCGGCGGCGCGTTTCGATGACGCCGAGCCGAGTTCCGGCGGATAGCCTTCAAGCGTGACGCGCACGGTGAATATCGGCGCATGGTCGGGGCCCGACCGCTCTATCTCGTCATAGGCCGGCGCGCCGAGGGCGCGCGCCTGCGCCCATTCCTGCAATGCGGTCTTGGCGTCGCGCGCTGGCGCGGCGATGGCGCGCATCCGCTCGCTCCAGGCGCGCTCGATGAGCGCTCGCGCCGCCACAAAGCCGCCGTCGAGGAAAACCG
>DASZFX010000538.1:0-7676 GCA_035939375.1 Roseiarcus sp. | reverse complement strand
CCGCTACCCAAGCGCGCGCCAATCGACTAGAACCCGTCCTCAGGCGCTTTTCGCGCCAGCGAAACGTCGTTTGATCCCTGCGAGGCGTGTGATGAGTCGGCCGGTGCTTGTAGCGGTGGCGATCACCGGTTCCGTGCCGCGAAAGAAGGACAATCCGGCCCTGCCGGTGACGCCGGCGGAGCAAATCGAAGCGACGCACGAGGCCTATGAAGCCGGCGCCGCCCTCGTCCATATCCATGTCCGCAACCCGGACGAGACGTCGTCCTCGGATCCGGCGCTGTTCCGCGCCGTCATGGAAGGCGTGCGCCGCCATTGCCCGGGCATGATCGTGCAATTTTCGACCGGCGGGCGCGGGCGCGACCAGGCGTCGCGCGGCAATGCGCTCGATCTGAAGCCCGACATGGCTTCGCTCGCCACCGGCTCGGTCAATTTCCCTTCGATCATCTATGAGAACGCGCCGGCGCTTGTCGAAGACCTCGCGACCAAGATGCGCGATCACAAGGTCAAGCCCGAGATCGAAATCTTCGACCTTTCCCATATTCACGCGGCGGCCCGGCTCGTCGAGCGCGGGCTCATCGCGGAAAGCCCGCATGTGCAATTCGTCATGGGCGTCAAGAACGCCCTGCCCTGCGAAGAGCGCCTGATCGACATTCTGCTTGGCGAGACGCAGCGGGTCCTGCCGAGCGCGACCTGGACCGCGGCCGGCATCGGCCGTTTTCAATCGCAAGTGATCGAATGGGTCCTGGCGCGCGACGGCGCGGCTTTGCGCACCGGGCTCGAAGACAATATCCGGATCAGCAAGGACCGCCTGGCCGCAAGCAACGCGGAGCTCGTCGAGGTCGCGGTCGGGCTTTGCGCGCGTCACGGCGCGCGGCCGGCGAGCCCCGGCGAAGCGCGCGCGATGCTCGGCCTTGCGGCGGCTTAGGTTTGATTCGTGGGGCTTAACATCGGTGGCTGGTTCGCGACACACGATACAACGACCGATGCGGATTCCGTCATTGTTTGCTTGGCGCTGAGACCAGCGCGCCGTCTCACAAGTATCTACCTCCAAGACAAATATCGAGGACGATCGAATGAGCAAGGTATACAGAAACGCCGAAGACGCGCTGGCCGGCGTCATCAAAGACGGCATGACGCTGATGTCGGGTGGATTCGGCGTTTGCGGCGTTCCCGATTCGCTGATCGCCGCGATCCGCAAATCCGGCGCCAAGGACCTCACGGTCATCTCCAACAACGCGGGCGTCGACGGCGGCGGCCTTGGCGTCCTTCTCGAGACGCGGCAGATCAAGAAGATGATCTCGTCCTATGTCGGCGAGAACAAGCTCTTCGCGCAGCAATTTCTCGCCGGCGAATTGGAGCTGGAGTTCAATCCGCAGGGAACGCTGGCGGAGCGCATCCGCGCCGGCGGCGCGGGCATTCCGGCCTTTTTCACCCGGACCGGCGTCGGCACTGTCATCGCCGAGGGCAAGGAGACTCGCCTCTTCGACGGTGAAACTTATATGATGGAGCGCGGCCTTTTCGCCGATATCGCGCTGGTCCATGCCTGGAAGGCCGATACGGAAGGCAATCTCGTCTATCGCAAGACCGCGCGCAATTTCAATCCGAACATGGCGACCGCTGCGAGGCTGACGGTCGCCGAGGTGGAGAACCTCGTGCAGCCCGGCGAGATCGACCCCGATCACATCCATACGCCGGGCATATATGTGCAGCGCATCGTACATGCGCCCATCGCGCTGAAGGACAAGGTCATCGAACACCGCACGACGCGCAAACGAGCGGCCGCCTAGAGCATGCTCACCGTCATTGCGAGCGAAGCGAAGCAAGCCATACCGCCGCGGTTCGATGGATTGCCTCGCCGCTGCGCTCCGGGCAATGGCGGCCATTCGCGGACATTTCGACATCGATACTCGGCTATAGAGGTACGACCATGGCATGGACCAGAGATCAAATGGCGGCGCGGGCCGCCAAGGAGCTGCGCGACGGCTTCTATGTCAATCTCGGCATCGGCATTCCGACGCTGGTGGCGAATTTCATCCCGCCCGGCGTCAATGTCGTTCTGCAAAGCGAGAACGGCATGCTCGGCATGGGGCCCTTCCCCTATGCAGGCGAGGAAGACCCCGACCTCATCAACGCCGGCAAGCAGACGATCACGACTTTGCCGACGACGAGCTTCTTTTCGAGCGCCGATTCCTTCGCCATGATCCGAGGCGGCCATATCGACCTCGCCATCCTCGGGGCGATGCAGGTCGCCGAGGACGGCGATCTCGCCAATTGGATGATCCCCGGCAAGATGGTCAAAGGCATGGGCGGCGCCATGGACCTCGTCGCCGGCGTCAAAAAGGTCGTCGTGGTGATGGAGCATTCGGCCAAAGATGGACCGAAGCTGTTGCACAAGTGCAATCTGCCGCTGACAGGCGTTCGCGTCGTCGATCTCGTCATCACCGATCTCGGCGTCTTCTCGATCGACAAGCACGGCTCGGCCGGGATGAAGCTGATCGAGCTTGCCGACGGCGCGACGCAGGAGGAGATACGCGCCAAGACCGAAGCGAACTATCAGGTCGCGCTGGCGGCGTAGCAGGTAAGGCCCGTCTTATCCGCCGCGCGGCTTCGCCCGCGTCGTCGGCCGCGCCGCTTCCGGGTCGTCCGGCCAAAGATGGCGCGGATAGCGCCCGCGCATCTCCGCCTTCACCGCCGCCCATGACCCGCGCCAGAAGCCCGGCAGGTCGCGGGTGATCTGGATCGGACGATGCGCCGGCGAGAGGAGATGCAAAGTCAGCGGCGCCTTGCCGGCGGCAAGCGTCGGGTGACTCTTCAGGCCATAGAGCTCCTGCACCCGCAAAGCTACGGCGGGGCCGCCATCGGCCTCGTAGTCGACGGCGACGCGCGAGCCCGTCGGCGCGGTGAAATGGGTCGGCGCCTCGGCCTCGAGACGACGCTTCAAGCTATAGGGCAGGCGCGCTTCGAGCGCCTCGGCAAGAATCGACGGCGTGACCGCGGCAAGGGACGTCGCGCCGATCAGGAATGGCGCGAGCCAGTCCGGTTCGCCAAGCGCAACGTCGGAGAGGTCCGGCCATTCGCCAGGCTCGGCGCGGGCGAGAAAGGCGACACGGTCGCGCCACTGCGTGGTCTCCTTGCTCCAGGGCAGGCGCTCGAGGCCGAGCGCGATGAGGCCCTTGGCGAGGAGAGAAGCGTTCTCGGCGCTCGGAGCGACGGCGAGCGTCTGCTCGGAAAGTACGATCGCGCCGAGACGGCGCGTCCGGCGGGCGCGCAGAGACGCCGAGGCGCGGTCGAACGACGTCTCTTCGCGCATCTCGATCCGCGCCGCCGCCAGCGTCTCGATCTCGTCCTGCGTCAGCGGCGCGGCGAGGAGAATGCGCGTTGCAGCCGCGCGACCGGCCGCTTCGCCGATGGCCAGAAACGGCGCGGCGGCGAGCGGGCCGCTCGCGTCGAGCGCCGCGGCGCGGCCATTGGCCATCAGGAATTCGCCGCGCCGGCCGCGCGCCTTGGCGATGCGCTCGGGGAAGGCGTGCGCCAGCAGCGCGCCGGGGCTCGGCGCCGCGTCGGTCGGCGCTCTTTCGCGCGAGGCGCGGGCCGCGATGCTCTTGGCGAGACGGCGCGCATCTTCGGCGCGAGGCGAGCGGTCGCCGGTCCACCGCTCCAGGCGCTCGCCGAGATCGACGCCGTCGCCGCCAAGGCCACGTTCGGAAACGATGACGGCGATGCGGCCGGCGAGCAGAGCATGGCCCTCGGCCGCCGCATCGACGACCATCCGCGCCAGCCGCGGCGGCAGCGGCAATCTGGCGACGGCGCGGCCCTCCTCGGTGAGGCGGCCGCTCTCGTCGAGCGCGCCGAGCGCGGCAAGGAGGCCGCGCGCCTCAGCGAGAGCGGGCGCGGGAGGAGGATCCAGAAAGGCGAGCGGCGAAGGATCGACGACGCCCCAGACGGCGAGATCGAGCAGAAAGCCGGAGAGATCGGCGGAGAGGATTTCCGGCCGGGCGAAGGGGATGAGCGCCCCATTGCCCGCCTCTTCCCACAGCCGATAGCAGACGCCGGGCTCGGTACGTCCGGCGCGGCCGCGACGTTGGTCGGCGCTGGCGCGCGAGACCCGCTCGGTCTCCAGCCGCGTCACGCCGACGTCGGGCTCGAAGCGGGGAACGCGAGAGAGGCCGCCGTCGATCACGACGCGCACGCCCTCGATGGTCAGCGAGGTCTCGGCGATCGAAGTCGCGAGCACGATCTTGCGCCGGTCCGGCGGCGAAGGCGCGAGGGCTTGGTCCTGCGCGGCGCGATCCATCGCGCCGTAGAGCGGCGCGACATCGACCTTGGGATCGCGAAGGCGTTCGGCGAGCAGCGCCGCGGTCCGCGTGATCTCGCTTTGGCCGGGCAGGAAGATGAGGAGCGAGCCGCGCTCGGCCGCAAGCGCTGAGAGCGCGACCCGCGCCACATCCTCTTCGAGGCGAAGGCTGGGATCGCGGCCGACGTAATGCGTGACGATGGGAAAGGCGCGGCCCGCGCTTTCGATGATGGGCGCCGCGTCGAGGAGTTTCGCAACGCGCGCGCCGTCAATTGTCGCCGACATGACGAGAAGACGCAGATCTTCGCGCAAGGCGCTTTGCGCATCGAGCGCAAGCGCAAGCCCGAGATCGGCGTCGAGCGAGCGCTCATGGAACTCGTCGAAAAGCACCGCGCCCACGCCTTCGAGCGATGGGTCGTCGAGGATCATCCTGGTGAAAACGCCTTCAGTGACGACTTCGATGCGCGTTTTCGCCGAATGCAGCGATTCCATCCGCACGCTGAGGCCGACCGTCTCGCCGACTTTCTCGCGAAGCGTCGTCGCCATCCGTTGCGCCGCCGCCCGCGCCGCAAGGCGTCTGGGCTCGAGCAGCAGGAGCTTGCGACCATGCAAGAAGGGCTGGTTCAATAAGGCGAGCGGGACCCGGGTCGTCTTTCCGGCGCCCGGCGGCGCGACGAGAACGGCGCGGCTTTTTGCCGCAAGGGAAGCGCCAAGGGGCTCCAAAACCTCGTCGATCGGCAAGGCGGGGGGCAAGGCGGGCGGATCGACCGGCATCGGCGGCTGCATCGCAGGAAGCGCCAGGCGAGGCAAGCCGGCGTTCTTTGGGCGGCCTCGGTGAAAAGCGCACTTCCAGGCGAGGGGACGCCGTTGTATAGGGGCGCCGCTTTACAGCGGGACCAGGATCCCAAACTCACCCTAAACGAGAGCGCCATTATGGGGGATGCGTTGCGCGCCGCCGCCGCGTCCGCGGCCGACGCCCATCACGCCGAAAACGGCGCTCATCGTTCGAGCGGCAATTTCTTGTTGCTGGCCTTGGGCTCGGTCGGGGTGGTGTTCGGCGACATCGGCACGAGCCCCCTTTATGCGCTCGGCGCTTCGCTCAGTCACGCCAAGGACGCCGGCCTGCCGCCGGCGGAAGTGATCGGCGTCGTTTCGCTGATCGTCTGGGCGCTCATCGTCACCGTCACCGCCAAATATGTCCTCTTTCTCATGCACGCCGACAACCGCGGCGAAGGCGGCACGCTCTCGCTGATGGCGCTCGCCCAGAGCGCCTTGGGCCGCCGCACCACGCTGATCTTTATTCTGGGCGTCGCCGGCTCGGCGCTCTTCTCCGGCGACGCCATCATCACGCCGGCGATTTCGGTTCTCTCCGCCCTCGAGGGCTTGAAGCAGGTCTCGCCCGGCCTTGCCCCTTTTGTTCTGCCGGCGACGGTCGCGATCCTGGTGCTTTTGTTCGTAGCCCAAAGCCGCGGCACGGCCCGGGTCGCCGCCTTCTTCGGGCCGGTCATGGTGGTGTTTTTCCTCACCAACGCCGTGCTCGGCGCGATTCATATTCCGCAAGCCTGGCAGGTTTTGCACGCGCTCAGTCCTTTGCGCGGCGTCCTCTACCTCTTTCACAACGGCGCGGCCGGATTCATCGTGCTCGGCAGCGTCTTCCTGGCGGTGACCGGCGCGGAAGCGCTTTATGCCGACATGGGCCATTTCGGCCGCACGCCGATACAATCGGCCTGGGTTTTTCTTGTCCTGCCGGCCCTCGCTCTCAACTACCTGGGCCAGGGCGCCCATCTCATCGCCGACCCGAGCGCGGTCGAAAATCCCTATTATCTTCTCGCCCCATCCTGGCTGCTGATGCCGATGGTCATCCTCTCGACCGTGGCGACGGTGATCGCCAGCCAGGCGGTCATCACCGGCGCCTATTCGCTGGCGCGACAAGCGATCCAGCTCGGCCTGCTGCCGCGGCTCGAAATCATCCACACCTCCGACGTGCAGGAGGGGCAGATCTTCATCCCGCGCGTCAATCGCCTGCTGCTGCTTGGCGTCCTCGCCCTGGTTGTCCTCTTCCGCTCCTCGGATGCGCTCGCCAACGCCTATGGAATCGCAGTCTCCGGCACGATGGTGGCGACGACAGCGCTGGCTTTCTTCGTCGTCTGGCGTTTGTGGCGCTGGCCGCTGTGGAGCGCGCTTCTCATCGTCTGCGCCTTCCTGGCGATCGACCTGAGCTTCTTCGTCGCCAATCTCTACAAGGTTCTCGACGGCGGCTGGATCCCGCTGCTGCTCGGCGGCACGATGATGCTGGTGATGTGGACCTGGGCGCGCGGCAGCGACATCCTTTCCCTCAAGACGCATCGCGATTCGATTCCGATGAAGGATCTGATCAAGATGCTGGAGAAGTCGAAGCCCGTCCGCGTGCCCGGCACGGCGATTTTCCTGACCAGCGATCCGAGCGTCGCGCCCTCCTCCTTCATGCACAATCTCAAGCACAACAAGGTCGTGCATGAGCGCGTCGTGATCATGTGCGTGCGCACCGAGACCGCGCCGCGCGCGCAGCCCGGCGGGCGCTTCGAAGTCGTCAAACTCTCGCCGGATTTCCTCGGCGTGACGCTGCATTTCGGCTACATGGAATCGCCGCGCATCCCCAATGCGCTCGCCGCGATGCGCAAGGCGGGCTGGAAGTTCGACATCATGACGACGTCGTTCTTCGTCGGCCGGCGCACACTGAAGGCGGCGAACAACTCGGACATGCCGCGGTGGCAGGATCGCCTCTTCATCGCTTTGGCGAAACAGGCGACCAATGCGCCGGACTTCTTCCACATCCCGTCGGATCGCGTGGTGGAGCTTGGCGCCCAGATGAAAGTCTGAGGCGCAACGCGGCGGTGATGCGAAACAGGCCGCCGCCCGCCAAGCGGCGTTAAGAATGTTGCCGCGAAGACGCAACTTTAAACGATCGGCTCTTTCCGCGCATTTTTCGCGTACTACGGGTAGGACACGGGGCCCCGGCTTTGAGACAACCAGCAGCGGCGTGGGCGGCGGCGGGATCAGCCGCCAAGCTGTTCCGATCATCGCCGCGTCACATATGCATCCAGTGACCGCGCCGGCTGGCCGTCGCGGATCAACACGCATTCGTCGGGAAACGCCTGCCGGAATTCGGCGCCGGAGGCCAGCGCCCGCTCGATGAAGCGCTCGAGATGGGCCATCGCGCCGGTTGCGATATCGTGCAGGACCCACGAGGCTTTCTTCGCGTTCGCCGATTTGGGCGAGCGCGGTCTCGACCCAGCCTTGAGGATCGAGCCAGTCGCGCGGCAGAACGTTCCAGATGACGCAGGTTGCGCGCCGCTCACGCAAATGCGCAACGGCCGCCTCGCTGAGCAGGCGCTGATCGAGA
>DASZFX010000537.1:0-2672 GCA_035939375.1 Roseiarcus sp. | reverse complement strand
CTCCTCGACGGGCGCTCTCTCCCTTCAAAGGCCGCCGGCGAAAATGCTGGTCGTCGGGGCCGGCGTCATCGGCCTTGAACTTGGTTCGGTCTGGGCCCGCCTCGGCGCGGAAGTGACGGTCGTCGAATTCCTCGACCGCGTTCTGCCGGGCATGGACGGCGAGGTCGCGCGGCAGTTCCAACGCTTGCTCGAAAAGCAGGGTTTCAAGTTCCACCTCGGTCACAAAGTGACGCGGATCGACAAGAGCGCCGCAGGGATCAAGGCGACGATCGAACCCGAAAAGGGCGGTCAGGCGCTGACCTTGGCCACGGATGTCGCGCTGATCGCCGTTGGCCGACGTCCCTATGTCGACGGGCTTGGATTGGAGGCGGTCGGCGTCAAGACCGAGCGCGGCCAGGTCGCAATCGACGAGCATTTCCGCACCAATGTCGAAGGGATCTATGCGATCGGCGACGTGGTGCGCGGCCCGATGCTCGCCCATAAGGGCGAGGATGAGGGCGTCGCCGTCGCCGAAATCCTCGCCGGCCAGCACGGCCATGTGAACTACGACGTCATTCCCGCCGTCGTCTATACGACGCCGGAAGTCGCGTCCGTCGGCAAGACGGAGGAGGAGCTCAAGAGCGCCGGCGTCGCCTATAATGTCGGCAAGTTTCCTTTTTCGGCGAATGGCCGTGCGCGTTCGATGCGCCATACCGACGGTTTCGTCAAAATCCTCGCCGATGCGGCGAGCGATCGCGTTCTTGGCGCCCATATCATGGGCTTCGGCGCCGGCGAGATGATCCATGAGGCCGCGGTGCTGATGGAGTTCGGCGGTTCGGCCGAGGATCTGGCGCGCACTTGCCACGCCCATCCGACAATGTCCGAGGTGGTGAAAGAAGCAGCGCTCGGCGTCGCCAAACGGTCCATTCATATCTGATTTGCGATGGCGAAGCGGCTCTTCCCTGGCTGGCGAGGGTTCGGCGTCGCGCTTGTCGCGACGCTCGCGCTTGCAACCGCTGTCGCGACGCAAGCGGCCGATCGGCTCGCGCTCTGGCGCATCGTTCACGACAAATGCGTCCCCGACGAAAAGGCCAATGGCTCGCCCGCCCCATGCGAGACGGTGGATATTTCCGACGGCGAAGACAATGGCGTCGCCATCCTCAAGGACCTTGTCGGCGTCGCGCAGTTTCTCGCCATACCGACCAGGCGGATCGCCGGAATCGAATCGCCGGAGATTCTCGCTCCCTCGGCGCCCAACTATTGGCGCGCGGCTTGGACCGCACGCGGCGCAATGGAGCGGCGCCTCGCTCGTCCCTTGTCGCGCGACATGGTCGCCATGGCGATCAATTCAGCGCTGGCGCGCAGCCAGGACCAATTGCATATCCATATCGACTGCCTCGCGCCGGAGGTCCGCGTGGCGCTTGCCGAGCGTGGCGGCGAATTGACCCAGGATTGGCGGCCGCTTTCGTTCGAACTCAAGGGGCGCCGCTACGTGGCGCGGCGGCTCGACTCAAGCGATCTTGCCGGCGCCGATCCCTTCCGGTTGCTGGCCGAGGGCGAGGAAGGCGCGGCGAGCGCCATGGCGATGGAAACGCTGGTCGTGGCCGGCGCGAATTTCCCGGACCAGGAAGGTTTCGTCCTCCTCGCCGACCGCGCCGACCCTTCCTTGGGCGATATCGCTCACGGCGAGGATCTGCTGGATCATTCCTGCGCCGTCGCGGAACTTGGAGGCAGTGGGCGATAGGCGGTGGGCAGCATGGGCGCTAGTCTAGGCGGCAGGCAAATCACCACGATGCCTACTGCCTACCGCCTCCCTCATCTTCCCTTCAGCACCAGCCGCCCGCGCTCGACCGAGTAGCTCTGCAGGCGATCGAGGAAGTTCGCGCCGAGCAGGTTCTCGTTGAGCGCGCCGGGACGCGCGACGAGGGCGCGCACGTTGCGCACCACGATCGGACCGATGGCGATGCTATCGACCGTCGCATCGGCGGCGAGCCCCGCGCCATTGGCGGTGGTGACATTGACATCAAAGTCGAGGTTGGCGACGTCGATCCCCATTTTCCTCGCCTCCTCGGCGCGCAACACCACGCTCGAGGCGCCGGTGTCGAAGAGGAAGGAGGTCGGGACATTGTTGACTTTGGCCGCGATGACGAACTGTCCGCCGAGGCGGCGCGGGATGATCACTTCGCCGCCCTGGCCCACGGTGACCTCCCCCGGCGAGAGTTCTGCGATGACCCGATTGGCGATGTCGCCGAATTCGAACCGATAGGCGTAGACGCCGGTGAGCCCAATGATCAGCGCGAGCCAGATCAAGGCGCCGCCGACCGCCCGCGCGATGTCGCTTGCCCCGATCCGCCTCGAGCCGACGCCGAGTACAAAAGCGATCACCAGCGCTATGCCGAACGAAGCAAAGGCGAATCTTTGATGATCGAGGCCGAGGATCGGCGTCGCAGAGGGCGTCGCCAAGAGGAGGAGCCCCGCCAGGAGAAGAACGCTGATCGGCAGAAGGTAGCGCATCTCAGCGGCGCCCCGGCCCAGCGACTTTGCCGCCGCGCGCTCGCCGCGATCGGGCGGCGCGAAGGCGCCCTTCCAACCCCGCCATGACATCGCGCCGCTCCGGCTCGGTGAGGCTCGGCCAAGCGGCGATCTCAGCGCCCGTGCGCCCGCAGCCGATGCATAGGCCCGAAAGCGGGTCG
>DASZFX010000536.1:0-4123 GCA_035939375.1 Roseiarcus sp. | reverse complement strand
CGCGCCTCTTCCCGGCGTGCGAGAAATCCGCGGCCGAGCGGCGTGAAGGCCTTCGTCCGCGCCTATCGTCTCTTTGGCCTCGTCCGGCCTGCTGCGGCTTGGCGATGGGGGCGGCGTCCGATTGTGCATTCGCAATGACATTGGGCTTGGGCTTGGGCCTGGGCATGGGCTTGCCGCCAATATCCCGCTCGCCTTGGCTCCACGCCGCCGCGGCCATCGTCCACCATTGTGTCTTCAAGGCCTGCGTGCTCCGCCGCATGCTGCCGGCGCGGGGCGAAGCTTAGTTCGCCCGTCGGCGCTTCGCCTGTTGATGCGCCAGCCACAGCTCTCGACGCGCGTCGGCTGAGAGGGGAAAATGGAATGGAGCCTCTTTTCCCGAGACCGCTTTGTCCAACGCTCTTAAATCCGTCGGTTTCGTGCATCTGCACGTCCATTCCGCCTATTCGCTGCGCGAGGGCGCGCTCTCCATCGAGGCGCTCGCCAATCGCGCCAAGGCGGACGATATGCCGGCGCTGGCCATCACCGATTCCAACAATCTGTTCGGCGCGCTGGAATTTTCCGAAAAGCTCGCCAAGCACGGGATCCAGCCGATCATCGGCGCCCAGATCACCGTCGATTTCGCCGATGCGCCGATGGCCGCCGTCGCCCGCCACGGCGAAGCGCGGTCGCGCGCGCCCATCGTCCTTCTCGCCAAGGATGAGGCGGGCTATTTGAACCTGATGCGCATCGCCAGCGAGGTCTGGCTCGACCCCGAGGGCGGCGACGACCCGCATCTGCGCCTTGCGGCTTTGGCGCCCGCCGAGGGGCTCATCGCGCTGACCGGCGGGCCGGCCGGGCCGATCGATACGGCGCTCAGCCTCGGCCTCGACGATCTCGCCGGGGCGCGCCTTTCGCGCCTCGTCGAACTCTTCCCGAACCGTCTTTATGTGGAATTGCAGCGCCACGGCCTCGACAGCGAAGAGATCAACGAGCCTCGCCTCCTCGATCTCGCCGATCGTTTGTCGTTGCCGATCGTTGCAACCAACGAACCCTATTTCGGCGCGCTGTCGGACCATGAGGCGCAGGACGCGCTTTTATGCATCGCCGACGGCGCGGTGATCAGCATGGGCGAGCGTCGCCGCCTCACCGGCGATCATCGCTTCAAGACCCGCGCCGAGATGGTCGCGCTGTTTCAGGACCTGCCGGACGCTTTGGAAGCGAGCGTCGAGGTCGCCTTGCGTTGCGCCTTTCGGCCTGAAGCGCGAAAGCCCATCCTGCCGCGGTTCACCGCCCCGGATGGCGCGACGCTCAACGAAGTCGATGAATTGCGCGCCTCGGCCGAAGCGGGCCTTGCAAAGCGCCTCGCCGATCATGGCTGCGCCGAAGGGGTGAGCGAAGAGGACTATCGCGCCCGTCTCGCCTTCGAACTCGGCGTCATCGAAACGATGAAGTTCCCCGGCTATTTCCTCATCGTCGCCGATTTCATTCAATGGGCGAAGCGCCAGGGGATTCCGGTCGGGCCGGGCCGCGGCTCCGGCGCCGGCTCGCTGGTCGCCTATGCGCTGACCATCACCGATCTCGATCCGATCCGCTTCGGTCTCCTCTTCGAACGGTTCTTGAACCCTGAGCGCGTGTCGATGCCGGATTTCGACATCGATTTCTGTCAGGAGCGGCGCGACGAGGTGATCGCCTATGTACGCAAGCGCTACGGCGCTGATCGCGTCGCCCAGATCATCACCTTCGGCTCGTTCCTGGCGCGCGGCGTCATGCGCAATGTCGGGCGCGTGTTGGAAATGCCGCTTGGCCAGGTCGACCGGCTCGCGAAACTGGTGCCGCAGAATCCGGCAAAGCCCGTGACTTTGAAACAGGCGGTGATCGACGAAGCGCGCCTTCGCGAAGCTGCGGAGGCCGACGAGCGCGTCGCCAAGATGCTCGACATCGCCGAGAAGCTGGAAGGCCTCTATTCCAATGCTTCGACCCACGCCGCCGGCGTCGTCATCGGCGATCGTCCCCTGGTCGAACTGGTGCCGCTCTACCGCGATCCGAAATCGGTGATGCCGGCGACGCAGTTCAATATGAAATGGGTCGAATCCGCCGGCCTCGTCAAATTCGACTTCCTTGGCCTGAAGACGCTGACCGTATTGGAGAAGGCGGCGGCGCTGCTGGCGCGGCGCGGAACGCACGTCGATCTGAAGATGATCCCGCTCGATGATGAGAAGACCTACGACATGTTGGGCCGCGGCGAGACGGTCGGCGTGTTCCAGGTTGAAAGCGGCGGCATGCGCAAGGCCCTGGTCGAGATGCGCGCCGACCGTTTCGAGGACATTATCGCGCTGGTCGCTTTGTACCGGCCCGGGCCCATGGCCAATATACCGACCTATTGCGCGCGCAAAGTCGGGTTCGAAAAACCGGACTATATCGAGCCGCGCATCGAGCCGATCCTGCGCGAGACCTATGGCGTCATCATCTACCAAGAGCAGGTGATGCAGATCGCGCAGGTGCTCTCCGGCTTCTCGCTGGGCGAGGCCGATCTCTTGCGCCGCGCCATGGGCAAGAAGATCAAGAGAGAGATGGACGCCCAGCGCGCCCGTTTCGTCGAAGGCGCGATAGCGCGCGGCCTGACGCGCGGCAAGGCCGATGAAATCTTCGATCTGCTGGCCAAATTCGCCGACTACGGCTTCAACAAAAGCCATGCCGCGGCCTATGCGCTGATCGCCTATTGGACAGCTTGGTTCAAGGCCAACCACCCCGTCGAGTTCCTCGCCGCCTCCATGACGCTCGATAAATCCAACACCGACAAGCTCGCCGAATTCCGCGGCGAGGCCGAGCGTCTGGGCGTCAAGGTCGACCCGCCTTCGGTCAATCGTTCCGGCGTCGATTTCGAGGCGCATCGGGAGGGCGGGGCGCTGACCATCCGCTATGCGCTGTCGGCGATCAAAGGCGTCGGCCAGGCCCAGGCCGAGGCTTTGGTCGCAGCGCGGGGCGAAAAGGGTTTTTCTTCCCTCGGCGAAATGGCGCGGCGGATCGATCCGCGCGGCCTCAACAAGAAGGCGTTGGAGAGTCTCGCCGCCGCCGGCGCTTTCGACGAGATCGAACCCGACCGCGCCCGCGCCTTCGCCTCAATCGAGCCGGCGCTGGCGCTCGCTCATCGCGCGCTCGAGGAGCGGGCCGCCGGGCAGAACGGGCTCTTTGGCGAGAGCGAGGCGGCGCCATTGATCGTGCGGCCGCCGCAATGGTCGGCGACCGATCGGCTGCGCCGCGAATTCGAAGCGGTCGGCTTCTTCCTCTCCGGCCATCCGCTCGAATCCTATGGCGGCGCGCTGCAACGCTTGCGCGTCGAGCGCTGGGCGGATTTCGCCCGCAATGTGCGTCGCGGCGCGACTTCCGCGCGGCTCGCGGCCAGCGTGCTCGACCGCTATGAGCGGCGCACCAAGTCCGGCTCGAAAATGGGCGTCGTGCAGCTTTCCGATCCGAGCGGACAATATGAAGCGGTGATCTTCCAGGAGGGCCTCAATCAGTACCGCGACCTGCTTGAAAAAGGCTCCGACGTCCTGGTGACGTTGCAAGGAGCGGTCGAAGGCGAGGACGTGCGCGCGCGCATCACCAGCGTCGAGGCGCTAGCCGAGGCGGCGGCGCGCAACCAGAAGGGCTTGCGCGTTTTCTTGCGCGACGAGGCGCCTCTCCCCTCGATCGCCGAGCGGCTGCGCGCCAAGGGCGAGGGCGAAGTCTCGCTTGTCGTGATGCTCGGCAAGGCGGAGGGCGAAGTCGAGATCAAACTCCCCGGCCGCTTCGCCGTCTCGGCGGCGATCGCGGGGAGCCTGAAGAGCGTCGAAGGCGTGGTGGCGGTGGAGCATTTGTGAGCCCCCATCTTCTCCCCTGGGGTGAAAGTGTCACGAGAAGCGTGACAGATGAGGGGTAGTCGAGCGAAGCGAGACGGCCTTGAAGGATAGCGGAGTACATAGAATATTGGGCGTCGTCTTGGCGCTTGGCTAGCGGCATCGGACCCCAAATGAACTCACCTGGCGGGCGGCGGGAGGCGCAAGCCGCCATTATTTGGAACAGGGGCTCCTGTGCGCCGACCGAAAGGTCTGTCAAGGGCTTTAGCCGCCTTCGGCGGCGCGCAAAGCGCGCCCTTGACAGACCT